>CAYJOZ010000058.1:0-9658 GCA_964371925.1 uncultured Treponemataceae bacterium
TATTTTAAGAAAAAATACTTAAAATTTAAAAAGGTAAAATCTGTAAAAGCATAAAAAGCTAGTTTTACAAAGAAATAGATTCTTCCTGAAGCCCAGTGGCGGGCATCAGGAAAAATGAAGCGATAGTTGTTTAGTCTTCAACCTTTAAAAATGCATCGAAGTCGTTAAGTACTTTTTGATCTTTTTTATCTAAAAGGCTTACGAGAATGGTTGCAGCAAGACCTACAATGAATCCTGGTAATATTTCGTACACATCAAAAATGCCACCAGATAAATTAAACCACACAAGACAGGTAATTCCACCTGCAATTAAGCCTGCAATGGCACCGTTTCGAGTTGTGCCGCGCCAAAAGAGTGCGAGTAAAATAACAGGAGCAAATGACGCTCCAAAACCGCCCCATGCAAAACTTACAAGGCCAAAAATTGAGCTATTAGGGTTAAGGGCAATAATAAATGCTATTACTGCTACCACACAAACGGTTAGCCTACTTAGTAGTAGTGTTTCTTTTTCACTTGCATTTTTTCGAATAAAGCCTTTATACACATCTCGTGAAAATGCAGAAGATGCTACTAAAAGCTGTGAATCTGCAGTACTCATTGCAGCTGCCATTATACCGCAAAGGAATATACCTGCAACGAACGATGGGAATAAGTCCATAATTACTGCTAAGAATATCGTATCGGCTTGGCCATCAGCCAATACTGTTGGAAATAGGTATTGCTTACCAATCATACCAACGGCAATTGCTGCAATAAGCGCAATTGTTACCCACACCATTGCTATTCTTCTTGATAGGGCAATTTCCTTATTAGATCTAAGTGCCATAAAACGAACCAAAATGTGAGGCATACCAAAATATCCTAAGCCCCATGCAAGGTTTCCAAGTGTAGAAATTATAGAAAGGGAAGATCCTGCATCCTCTGTAAATGGAGACATAAATTGACTTCCTAAACTTGCAATGGCTTCATATGTTTCAACTGGACCACCTAAAAAGATTACCATTACAATTACTGAAAGGGTTAGGGCAAAGAACATTACCATACCTTGTATAAAGTCAGTAGCACATACTGCCAAATAGCCACCCAAAAGAGTGTAGGCAACAATTACCACAACGCCAAGAATAAGTGCATAAAGATATGGAATACCATATACAGAATTAAATACCTTGGCGCAAGCAACAAAGCCAGATGCTGCATACACGGTAAAGAATATTAAAATAAAAATGGTTGCAATGAGACCTGTAATGCGAGACTTATCATTAAATCGATTTATAAAAAACTCTGGAATGGTAATTGCATCTCCTGCATGAATTGAAAACTTTCTAAGTCGTTTTGCAACAATAAGCCAGTTAAGGTATGTACCAACCAATAAACCTATTGCGGTCCAAAATACACCACTTAATCCTGTGACATAGGCTACACCTGGTAAACCCATTAAAAGCCATGCAGACATATCGGATGCTTCTGCGCTTAGTGCGGTCATCCACGGTCCTACTTTTCTACCGCCTAAGAAAAAGTCACTTGTGTCCTTTGTTTTTTTTACATAGCGAAGTCCAATAAAAATCATTATTCCCAAATAGCAAATAAATGCTATGAGAATGTTTATTGCATCCTTTGTCATTTTTACTCCTGTTTTTATATATAGTAACATACACAGTAAAAAGAGGATTTGTAAATTGGTCAATATTATATAAATAAAATTTTGAAATTTTATGCAAAAAAATTGTATTTTTATGCAAATTGAAGTGTGGCAAATTTTTACAGCTAACGTATCTGAAATCCTCTCGATGAAATAGTCCCTCTAAGTAACCTTCTTTCTTCAATCTTAAGATTTTTTACATAAAGGTATTTTTTTGTATTCGGTATAGCTAGAAATGTACTAGTTTTTTTCACAGGAACACTGTATACTTATAAAAAATAACCTATAAGGGAATACAAGTTATGAAAAAAATACTGTTTTTACTCGTATTAACTGTAGTAAGTACCTCTCTTATTGCTCAGGCAATGGGGACGGTAAATGATACACGCGTTCGTTTAAGAAGTGAGCCTAATCTGCAAAGTGAAACAAAAGACTTTTTAAACACAGGTGATGAAGTGTACATTTTATCTAAGACCGATTATTCACAAACGATAGACACAATGGATGCACCATGGTATGAGGTATTATCGAAAGAGCATGGAATAGGATGGATGTATGGCTTTTTTTTAGATACCGATTATGAAAATAGCGAAACTGCAAAGTTTTATCAAGGATTAATACGGTTAGATGGTGTAAAGGATACCATTTTGCGCAATTTCTTTGCCTATGGTATGGCTGCTGAAGTAGACTTTATAAGCGCAAAGCCTTTATTTTCTGTTGCACATGACTATGTACTTGATACAAGCGTTGTAAAGTCAATTACCGTTCCAACTATATACTATGGTTCTAAAACATACTATAAATACAGTTTTGAAGATGGCCGCCTTGTATATGATAGGGTTAGAAATTATCTGGGATCAAAAGAATATATATATGATATTACAGGACTGTTGGTTAGAAAAACAACTTTTGGAGATGCAGATAACGATTATAGCTTTTACACGTATAATCTTGATGTAAACGGTACCACTTTGAATATAGTAGAAGAGTACAACGGAGAAAAAAATAGCTATGTTCTTTCAATTACCGACAAAGGCTATACTCTAGATGGCAGCTCCTACGAGCATAGAAGTGGTGTTTTAACAGAGATAAAAGATATATACAGTGGCCGCACAGACCTTTATGAATATTCATCTGAAGGCATACTAAAGAGCATAACAACTGTTCCAAAGAATTCAAATAAAGCATTATGGCGTTATACCATGCATTACACAAACGCTTTATTAACCAAACTTACCATTGAAGATGTTGATGATGGAGAAATTCGAACCTATCTATTTTCAGAACACGATACATATGGTAACTGGACAAAACAAGAAAAATTTGACTCCGATGGAGAATTAGAGAGCGAAACGCTTAGAACAATAGAATATTGGTAGGTTATAGTATCAGAAGCAAGGACATTTTTTTTATGCGATGACTCCTTGCTGATACGTACAAACCTTGTAGCTAGAGTGCTTGTGTGAAGAAAATAAATGCAAAAATACTACACACAATCATTTTTAGTCCCGTTCCGACTAAAAATCCCAAAAATGAAGCCCATGCGGAAGAAAGAGCCTTTTTTGTGTCTTTGCGGTCATGAATTAGCTCACCAATAAAAGCACCCAATAAAGGACACAGAATAATTCCAACGGGTGCAAAAAAGATACCAGCAAAGATACCAATGGTCGACCCAATAAGACCCGCTTTTGTACCGCCTTTCTTTTTTGTAAGCCACACTGGAGCTATGTTATCAATCACAGTTATTGCTATGGAAACTATAGCAGTAATAATAAGCATAGTTATAGAAATGGATGATGAATCACTAAAGAGCAACAACAAAAGAGAAGCCCATGCTAGGGGAACTCCAGGGATAATTGGTACTAGGCATCCAATAAAGCCTGTGATGAGTAAAAGAATACCAAGAATAATAAATACAATTTCCATATATACTCCTAACTATTTGGGTTTATCGACAATACATACTTGCGGGTAGCCAAAAATTGGATGCATGAATGATGTAAAGTGGGCATTGTATGCACAATGTAATACATCAGGTGTAAAAACTTCTTGTGCAGATCCCGTAATTATTTGCTGTTCAGTTTTTTTTATCCTAGAGACATTTTTCAGTAAGAGTATTCTATCAGCAAAGGCTGCAGCAACATTTAAATCATGGATTGCAATAATAACGCAAATATTTTTAGTATGTGCAATATCTACAAGCTTTTTTAAGATTACATCTTGGCAGCCAATATCTAGATTCGCAACTGGTTCATCTAAAAGAAGTATAGGGCTTTGTTGTACAATTGAACGCGCGATGCGTACCCTCTGTTGTTCTCCACCTGATAAACTATGGATACTTCTATTTTTTAGATGTGTGATTTGTATCTCTTCCATAGCGCTTTCAACGAGTTCTTTGTCTTCTTTTGAATACCATTTTGGCCACGAAGTATGTGCGTAGCGTCCTGCAATAATGCATTCTTTCACTAAAAAATCCCATACACTCTGCTCGCTTTGTGTCATATATGATACATGTAGTGCTAGCTCTTGTCGCTTCATTGAGTTAATATCTTTATCATGTATTGCAATGATTCCCTTAGATTTAAGCCCTGTTCTTTCTATGCCTGCTAAAAGAGACAAAAATGTAGACTTACCACACCCATTTGGCCCTATTATGCATAGTAGCTCCCCACAATGTGCTTCAAAAGAAATATCTTGTAATATTTTTTTTTCACCATACCACGCGCTTAGGGTATCTATTTTGACAACAGTCTTACTCACCAAAGATCCCCCTTTTTTTTTGAATTAAAAAAATAAAGAAGGGCACTCCCATCAGGGCTGTAACAATCCCTACAGGAAGCTCTGATGGAGCAACAATTGTTCTTGCTATAGTGTCTGAAATTACTAATAGTATTGCTCCCCAAAGCATGCCAAATACTAGCACACGCATGTGTGTATGACCATATATTTTTCTCGCAATATGTGGTGCAATAAGACCGACAAACCCAATCGTTCCTGCAACACTTACCGCACATGCACATGAAACAGAGCCTGCAATTAGTGTTAGAGCTCGTGTTTTTTTTATATCAACCCCAAGTGACTGCGCACTTTCTTCGCCTTGTGATAAAATATCTAGTGGGCGAACGCAAAAAAGCAATAAAATAGTTGCAATAATAGTTGGTCCGATTATAAGTATAACTTCGTTCCACCCACGTCCATTAAAGCTACCTAACGTCCAAACATATACTTGGTGTAGTTGCTGAAATCGTATAAGTAGCAATACAGAAACAATCGCAGACAAAAATGCTGAAAGAGAGGTACCAATTAACAGCATTACAACGGTACTATTCGTTCCAGATACTCTATACGATAAAATATATACCAATAATGCAGTGCCCAGTGCGCCAAAAAATGCAAATAGAACTACAGGATGCAATGAAAGGGTAAAAAAAGTAAAAGAAAAAGGCATAAGAATTGATAGCACCGCCCCAAAGGTTGCTCCCGAAGAAATACCGACTAGGCCTGCATCTGCAAGTGGGTTTCTAAAAAAGCCTTGAAAAACAGTTCCCGCTCCTGCTAAAAGCATTCCACAAAGAGCAGATAGCAAGACACGAGGTAGGCGAATGTCAAATAGTATTATTTTTTCAATTGGCGTAATATCATTTTGTGATATAATTTTTAGAATGTCGATTGTTTCGGAGCCAAAAAATAGACTACTTATAATGCATATACAAAGAAGTATTACCGTAAAAAATCCGGCGAAAACATATGTATTTTTAGATTGTTTATATGTAATATTAAAAACTTTCATTTGGGAATAACTTCCTTGCTATCAGTTCTACTGCTAAGCCAGAACGAGGGCCTGGACGAGAAATAATATCTGCTTCAATCGAAAAAATACTATCAGTGAGTACTGCGTTGATGGTATCCCAACTAGGCCTTGTTTCAATGTGTGCTTTTTCGATACTTGAGTCGTTTGGAAAAAGAATAACATCAGGATTTCTAATTAGTATGCTTTCTTCATTGACTACAGGATAACTTTGTGCAATATCGCCAAAAATGTTTTGACCGCCTGCCTTTTCTATAATGTCATGTATATAGGATGTAGATCCAGCGCTCATATATGGCTCATGCCACACTTCCCAATAGACAGATTTTTTCTGATTATGCTGGACAACATTTGTGATATGCTCAACGTGTTTTTGTATAGAATCAATTAGACTCAAACCTTCTTCTTCTTTATTCATACCACGTGCGATTGTTTGTATTTCATCATAAATTCCTTCAAGGCTTTGTGCCTCTGAAAGGTACACTTGAATCCCATATTTTTCTAAGGGTATTTTCAAGTGATCGTGCATTCCCTTTGTTGCATACACAAAGTCAGGCTCTAAGGCAATGATACTTTCTAAACTAAAAGCTTTTCCATCAAAACCTCCTATCGAGGGTAATAACAACGCTTGCTCAGGGTAGTTGCAAAAATCTGTTCTTGCAATAATGCTTTCACCCTTGTCAATTGCGAAAAGTATTTCAGTTGCAGAAGGAGAAAGCGAAACTATTCTATCAGGTATAATCGTTATGCTTTCTACATCTTTTTTTGCACTTGCAAGTAACGGAAAAAGAAAAAAGCTTAGTAGAAAATACACACAAAGAGTCTTCATTATAACCTATGACCCCATCGTTATTCTGATACCAAGCGTTGCTGAAATACCGGGAGTAGGGTAGTACAGTGTTTCTTCATAATCGGCATTTAATATGTTTGCAACCTTCAAGTACGTTGATATGTTATCGAGTACATCATAGCTAACTACAAGATCTAAAAATAAGTACGGTGGTAAAATTGTGTTCTCATAATAATCAAGGCGTTCATCTACATAGTTTCCTGTTATCGTCAACTGCGCTCTATTCCATGTATATGTTCCCCCAATCGCTACAGTATTTATTGGAGTATACATCATTCGAACATTATCTGAAAACTGTAAGGGCTTTTCGCTTTGTATATCATATAATGACCATGACATAACAAATTGGTAATTTGCAAAAAGTGAAAAGGACTCGGTAATTTGTTTATCTAAAATAATATCAAATCCGGTATAAAAAGATTTTCCTACATTTGTAGCCTTATAAATAAAGTTTATAGGGTCAACAGCTACCGACTCAATTTTTTGCATATAGTAGTTTGCAAAAACTGACGTAGAGAACGGAATATCGAGTCCATGCATATTAAGAGTAATTTCGCCCCCCCATCCAGTTTCAGCTTCAAGGTCTTTATTTGCATTCCAATCGAAGTATTTCTCATTTAAAGTGGGGAACGCATGAAGTCTATACGCATTTAATGCGATTATTCCTTTTTCAAAGTCAAATTGTAAACCTAGTCTCGGAATAAACTCAAATGAGCCATCATCAAAGACAATGGCAAGTGGGACTATAATCGAAAAATCATCAAATAATTGTACCGTAGAAGTACTTTTTAAAAAGCCACTTAGAAAAAGATTTTCTTTTATTGCACTAGAATCGAGTATATCAACAGTTGTATTAATCCCTACACTTTGGCTAAAATGAGAATTATATTCATAGTTTGCAACTGCATTTGCTTGTAGTGTTTGAATATTATATGTATCACTTCCAAGTGGAATGCCAGCTTCTCTATTGTTAACATCGTATTGCGCCGATGTCTTAAAATCAAAACTATGAATTTGGGGCATAGTGTAAGAAAGTAATAGCGAATTATGTATGTCCTGTTGTAAGTCTTTGTTTTGAAACCATGAAGGCGGTGCCGATGCATAGCCAAAAATTTCCATATCTGTGTAAAAAAGTCGGTCTTTTATCAATAGCTCGCTTCCGTTATCAAAATAATGTAATAATTGAGCGGAAAAACCCGCATCGCCAACTCGCGAGTGCTCCATTGTTTTTGTGACTCCGCTTCCATCTTTGTACTCGAATGCATTATTTGCGTAGGTTGCATTGGCATCGAAGGAGATACTTGTAGAACCAAGTCCTATGCTTGTTCCAAGTTTTAGCTGCCCCCTGTCTATTGGCTCGTTAAAATAGGTTAGGCCAGAAATATCTATGTATGCGCTTGTAGTCGTTGTTTGTTTTTTTGTGACAATATTTACGACGCCACCTGCACCACCTTCGATACCTGCATCTGAAACAAACGATCCCTTGATTATTTCAATGCTCTCAATATTTTCGATTGGTATGGTATGAAGATTAAATGTTCCAAACTGAGGATCTGCAACAGTAATCCCATCGACGGTAACGATGATGTTTTTATTTCTAAAACCGCGAACTGAAATACCATTCAGTGTTCCATAACCGCCATAGCCCTTTAGTGTTATACCCATTGATTGAAGTAATTCAACGGTATTTGCAGGTTTAAACTCTTCAATTTCATTTGAGTCAATGAAAATTCTCTGTTCTTGACTATCGCTCTTAATGATTGTTGTAAGATCAGGCACATCAATGCTGGTGTTTTGTGCAATGAGCGCGGTACCCATTGCGCATGTTAAAAGAATGAGGGAAAATATATTTTTCACGGTTTTTCTCCTAAAGACTTATTACTCGAAGTCTTTTAAAGTGCGAATGTTAAAAATCAAGTATTCTGGCTTAATGTTTCAGTATTCTTTGCAAAATGCAATGCGTACAACCAGTTTCCAAACCTTCCCATTTTTTAAAAACAACGTTTTTATTAAACAGTGGTCGTCGTGTAATGTATCGTTGAAACTTATCATTACACGTACTGCGCTTGCAATCGTATTTCAAACGCAATGGCGATGGTAAAATTATATTCTAACAACGCTTAAGGAAACTGTAACAAATTACAGCAGCGAGTCTGCGGAGGATTCTAACCTCACTTCCATGATTCTTACAATGTATAAACTATATCTATCTGTAAATCGATTGTCAAGTAGCACTATTAATCAATTTTTTTTTCTAAAATTCCGGCTATCCTTTTTAGTCCTTTTAAGGTTAACTGTTTATCAACATTTTGAAAAATATCTGTTATAGGCTTTAAAACAGAATTCAAACCACCAGTTGCAACTACTTTGATGCTGCTAAGTTCACATCCAGCTGTTTTACTTAAATCTTCGGACATACGTGCAACTAACGATTCAACAAGCCCTTTATACCCTAGAATGATTCCAGATTGAATAGAGTGTATGGTATTTGTTCCTAAAGAATCTTTTGGTGCTTTTAATGGAACAGATGGAAGTTGAGCAGTATTATTAAAAAGTGAATTGACTGCAGTTCCTAAACCTGGAGCAATAGCAACACCTCGCACCTCTCCTGTTGCACAAACAGCCGTAAATGTAAGTGCCGTGCCAAAATCTAGAACGATTACAGGTGATTTTGAGCTAGACCAGGCTTCAAGAACATTACAAATAATATCAGAACCTATTTCATATTTTGCACTTTCTGGTATTGTTATAGGTAATTTGTCAAATATTGCATGGTTTACAATGTGAGGCTTTTTGCCAGTTATTTTTTCGCACAAACTTACAAAAGGTCCAATTAATAAGGGAACAACTGAGCTTAAAATAGCTGACTCGATTACAGTTTGAGAAATGTCTGCGTCACGAAAAAATGAAAGCAGAATAGAGCTATACTCATCTGCAGTGCGATTTGTATCCGAGTGCAGTCTCCACTCTTGTACTATTTCATTTTCATGAAATAGAGCCACAACAATATGTGTGTTTCCAATATCGATAGTTAAAAGCAATTGCAATAATCTCCTATATTTGATATTATACCATTATGGATAAACTAATTCAACCCAGAGTATTAAAAGGTTTTCGCGATTTTTTACCAAATGCAGAATTAAAACGCGCAATATTAATTGAAACATTAACAAATGTTTTTCGTAACAGAGGCTTTGTTCCTATTGACACCCCTGTTTTAGAGTATTCAGAAATTCTTCTTAGAAAAAGTGAAGGGGAAACTGAAAAGCAAGTGTTCCGTTTTGAAGATAACGGTGGGCGCGATGTAGCGTTACGCTTTGACTTAACAGTTCCTTTTGCTCGATTTATAGCATAACACAAA
>CAYJOZ010000059.1:0-9658 GCA_964371925.1 uncultured Treponemataceae bacterium
AGGTAAAAAAAGCCGCCTAGGGGTGATAGGGTTTTAGGGAAAGAGGGGGCACGTACTGCAATAGCGTCCCTTCTTTCCCTAAGTTTAAAATAAAGAACATTTTAAAATAAAAAAGCTGATACGGCAGCTGGCCGTAAAAGGGTTTTAAAATTTATTTCAATAATGTAAAACTATCATCTAAAACAACAATAGAATCTCGTAGGTTTTCAGTGCTTATTACTTCTCGTTTATCATTTATGCAAAAGCCTTTTTCGCCTATAGAATGTAAAAAATCCATACCTTTTTCTTGTCCTAGAATAAAGACAGCAGTCGACAGTACATCTGCAAGCATAGAAGATTCTGTAACAATGGTAACAGACATTAGGCCATTATTCACAGGGTAGCCCGTTTTAGAATCTAAGAGGTGGTGATAGCGGACTCCATCTTTTTCAAAAAATCGTTCGTAAACCCCTGATGTTACAACTGAGTTATTTTTTACATCAAGGCGTATTGCTGGGTCTCCTGTTGAATTGAATGGGTTTTTTATTCCAATGCGCCAAGGGTCTGTGTTTTCCTTTTCACCAAAAGCATATATGTTTCCACCTAAGTCGATTATTGCCCTGTCTATATTGTGGTCTTGTAAAATTCTTATCATTTCATCTGCAGCATAGCCTTTAGCAATACCGCCTAAATCTAGCTGCATACCTTTTTCTTTAAGGTATACAAAATGAGTGCCTTCTATTTCTATTAGTTCAATGTTTTTCCAATAAGTTAAAGGAATAGTACTTTGTATCTCGCTTAAAGTTGGAATGCGTGCGCTGTCGGTTCCTATTGACCAGATTTCTACTAAAGGTCCAATTGCCGGGTTAAAAGCTCCATCAGTTAAATAGGCGTATTCAAGTGCTTTTGACAGAACTGCATGGGCGTCATGAGATAGTTCTACTTTCTCTATAGCTGAAAGGTTATTCGCCTGTGCAATTTGCGAGGTGGCGATAGTTCTGCTCATTGTTTTCTCTATTTCTTCAAGACGTTTAAATAATTCATCATAAATTTCTTTAGTACCATTTTCATAAAGTGTTATGGTGCACAGTGTGTTTAATACAGTTTTTCTTTCGCTCGGTATTACTTCAATTTCTTTTTTGCACGAGGCAAATAGAATTATACAAAAAAGCCCAATAAATAAAGTTTTTTTCATAAAATAAGTATATCAAAAAAATAGTATCTTGAGTAGTTCTTATTTTGTGATTTTATTACTATACATTTTAATTTTAATGCAGTATATTTTCAGTAATTAAGTATAGTTATAAAAGGATGGAAGATGGAAAATGGAAGAGGTAAGAGTATACATAGAATGGGAAAAAAAGTTTGAAATAGGCATTCCTATGATTGATGCACAACATAAAAAGCTTGTTGAAATGTGCAATGATCTGTACAATGGTTTGTTGACTCATAAGCAAAACTCAAAAACAACAATTGATGAGCCGTTGAGAAAATCTCTGCATGAGGCGGTTGCATATGTTGGGGAACATTTTTCTGCAGAAGAAAAGTTAATGGTAAAATGTGGGTATCCGAAGTTTGATGAGCATAAAAAAAGGCACGAAATTTTTGTTGCTAAAATTCTTGCAACCGCAAAGCAAATAGAAGAAGCTCCTGTTATGCAATCATTTCAGTTTATAAAATTTATTTACGAATGGATTTTGGAGCATATTGCGCATGAAGATAGGTTATATGTCCGCTATGTGCTCGATTATGTGAAAAAGACTCGTGAATTGAAAACAGTTGCATAAATTTTATTATATTTTGTAACCTTTTAGCTTTTCTGTTATTTATGGTATGAGTTGATTTTTTTTCGAGTGTGTGTTACTATTTTTTTCACATACTCGTTTGCAATAAAACAACAAATATAAATATCGGAGAAGACTATGGATTACACTACATATGTAAAAATTTTAGAAGAAGAACTGGTGCCTGCACTTGGTTGTACAGAGCCTATTGCAATTGCCTATGCAGCTGCTCGAGCAAGAGCTATTTTAGGGAATCTTCCTGAGAAAATGATTGTAGAGTGTTCTGGAAACATCATTAAAAATGTAAAAGGTGTTATTGTTCCTAACTCTGGAGGTCTAAAAGGGGTTAGCGTAGCAGCAATTCTGGGTGCCGTTGGTGGAGATAGTGAAAAAAAACTTGAAACACTTACGCCGATAACAGATGAGCACAGAAATATAACAAAAGAGCTTTTGGAACAAGATGGTTATTGCACTGTAAAGCTTATGGAAGGTGTTGCAAATTTACATCTACGAGTAATAGCTTTTTTTAAAGATGATGAAGTTACTGTTGAGATAATAAATTCACATACAAATATTGTGCTTGAAAGTAAAAATGGTACTGTTTTGTTTAAAGCCGATGGGACAAACTCTCACAATCAAGCAGCTGACAGAAGTATTTTAAATATAAAAGATATCATTCGTTTCGCAGAAACGGTAGATCTTTCACTTGTTGAAGAAGTTTTAAATCGTCAAATTGAATATAACACAAAAATAGCACACGAAGGTTTAGAAAACCCTTATGGGGCAAATGTTGGAAAGACATTGTTGCATGTATATGGCGATGATGTTAAGATACGCGCAAAAGCTATGGCTGCTGCAGGTTCAGATGCACGAATGAGTGGCTCTGTGCTTCCTGTAGTTACAAATTCTGGGAGCGGAAATCAAGGAATGACCGTTTCTTTGCCTGTAATAGAGTATGCTAAAGAGTTAAAACTGAGCCACGAAGATTTGCTTCGAGCTCTCATTATAAGTAATCTAGTATCAGTATATCAAAAGTCGCAAATTGGAAAATTATCGGCATACTGTGGTGCGGTTTCTGCTGCTTGCGGAAGTGGTGCGGCTATTACGTATATGCAAACAAAGGATTATGAAAAAGTGTGTAGTACAATTACAAATACACTTGCGAATACTTCTGGGATTGTATGCGACGGGGCAAAGTCTTCCTGTGCTGCAAAAATTGCATCTTCTGTTGATGCAACTATCATGGCTCATTATATGACAATGTCAGATAATACTTTTGCTTCAGGCGATGGTATTGTAAAAGAAAATGTAGATGAAACAATGAAGAGTGTTGGTAGAGTGGGTAAAGAAGGAATGAAACAAACTGACATTGAAATACTCAACATAATGATTGAGGATTAATCAATGCTTAAATGGTAAGTTCAACCACAATGCCGGTTGAACCACCTTGTTGATATCCTAGTCGGGATAATCGTGTTGAAAAAAATGTTTTGTTTGGAAGAGCTTTGCGCAATAGTTCTGAGCCTGTTTTTCGAATATACCCTGAAACAACTTTTTCATCTGTTTCGGGGTGTTCTATATACATTGCCAAAGCATTTTTATCAAAAGTGTTATTACTTTCTGCTTGGATAGATGTGCGTGCATGTAAGATTTCTTCTTGAATTGTTGACATTTTTTCTTGTGTAGCATACAATTTTTTTTCAATCCATCTATAGTGTTTGCTGCCTACAATGCCGAGTGTTATTTTTGTTCCAGGATGTTTTTTTAAATATAAAGCAATGCATTTTTCAACAGGTTCATTGTTTTGTGTGGTTATTTGAAGGCGCCGTCTTGCTGCTGTAAAAAAAGCTTCAGAGACACCCCATTTTTCAAAGCCTTTTGAGCATCTCCCCTCATAAATAGCTCGTAAGTCATTCATTGCTTTTTCATCAAAGCGCCCCCAAACCCAGCTAAAGAGCCCTTCGACAGAGATGCTTTCTAAAAGTCGAATTGTTGTACATGGCAATTGCATAAATATGTTTGCATTTGTGTGAAAAAATTCTGCAGCTAATAAGCTATCTTTATTTTCAATTGCTAACAACAGGCCAGCAATGTTTGAAAACCAAGCAAAAATCTTTTTGTCAAGGCGTGTAGCGCAATTTCGAACCTCTACTTTAGCGGATACTAGGAGTTGTGATGGCAGGTAGGTAAAATTAGTTTTTCCAAAAAGAGGAATACATTCTATAGTAAAGTCAGGTGGAGTAGTTATTTGAGAAGCTTTATATATTTTCTGTATTCCTTGTTTTTTTATTATAACAGTTTTCCCAGCAAAAGATATAGAGTTTTTAGAGGTCATAACAAAGTTCCATGAAAAGATTTTGTTATCCGCCGTTTCGGTTATTACAGTAAAAAGAGTATTTTTTTTGTTTGGTTTTGATTTGCAATTATTGTTCATAATAAAAGTATATAGCAATAACTGGGACATATAATGACCCAGTTAGAGGTTGATTATATTTTCTTTTGAGTATAATATGCAGTATGAATGTATTTTTATTTTCATTAAACACCATTTTGCCTATTTTAGTTCTCGCACTTTTGGGCTTTGTACTAAAAAGAATAAATTTTTTTAATGGAGAATTTTTGTCTGTCTCTAATAAATTTGTTTTCAATGTGTGCCTTCCGTCACTCTTGTTTGTTAATGTATATAGTATAGAAGGGTTAGACAATATACGGTGGGATGTAGTTTTTATTGCGGCTAGCACTACCTTTGTGTTATTCCTTTTTGGTTTTTTCTATGTAAAAGTTTTTATCAAAGATTCTACTCAAAAGGGACCTGTTTTACAGGGATTCTTTAGATCAAATTACATAGTTATAGGCTTGCCTCTTGCATTTAGTCTCGCAGGCGCAGAGGGTCAAATGATAACGGCTGTATTGGCAGCCTTTATGGTTCCTTTTTATAACATTTTAGCGGTAATATCACTTACAGTTTTTTTGCCTCAAGCTGCGGCAAAAACAAGTTTTTATCACGCACTTCTTCAAATGGTAAAAAAAATTCTAAGAAACCCTCTTATAATTGGCGCTCTAGCAGGTTTGCTATGTTTGTGTGTGCGTCCATTTGTGGGCGAGTGGAGATTAAAAACTTCAGGATTTCAGTTTATTTATAAGGCTATAGAAAGTATAACAGGAATGGCTACACCATTAGCACTTATTGTGTTAGGGGGAGAATTTTCTTTCTCTGCGGTTCGACGTCTTTTTCCACAAATATTACAAGTTGTAATTATGAGATTAATAGTGGTTCCTATTATCGGGCTCGCAGCTGTTGCATGGATGTTTCCGCATTATGGAGCAGCAGAATATGCCGCCCTACTGGGGCTTTTTGCAGCTCCTGTGGCAGTAAGTAGTGCTGTAATGGCGCAAAGTATGGAAAATGATGGGGAGTTGGCACGACAAATTGTTGTCTGGACCTCCGCTGTTTCCGCTTTTACCTTATTTGCTTTTACAGCTTTTTTTAGAGCCACAGGTATTTTTTAGTAGCCATATTTTCTGAGATTCTTCTTAGTAAGTTTTGTGTAAAGATTCAATCCAAAGCGAATAAAAAATACTGTTAGAGGTAAGCACACAATAATGCTCATAACAGTTACAAAGGTGTAATACTGAAGAAAATGTTGGCTAGGTTCTTGTTTGGCAGACATAAAGAATCCTAAAAAGAATGGTAGTAAAATACCAATACTGATTACTAAGGCAGAAATAAAAGATGCTTTAAGTCGGATGCTTTTCCATGAGGGGCTTTGTACAAAGTCTCTGTAAAAAAGATAGTTTCCTGCTAATTGGTGTTGTGTTTTTTTGTTGTTAAAAATCATATGTACCTCTTTTGTTTTGATAAAATAAGTATATATCAGTATCCGAGACATATAATGTCCCTTAAAATAAATATATTAAAAAAAATGTTTGTATTCTCCTCTACTAATCACTTGACAGAAGAGCCTTTTTAGGCGAAACTAGAGCGTATGCAAGGAATTATCATCAGCGGGTCAAACAATGTGTTTGAAGTTGAGTGCGATGACGGTGTTATACGTCAGTGTTCCCTAAAGGGAAAGAAGCTCAAGGAAGCAGGAAACTATTATAACCCACTTTGTCCCGGTGATTATGTTGAAATTGAAAAAGATACACATTCAGAAGGCGAAGGCCAAATATTGTCATTGGTTGAAAGGAAAAATGCCTTTGTTCGATATAATGTTAAAGGTAGGCTTCCTCAACTTTTAGTTGCTAATGTAGACCTATTGTTATGTGTTACAACTCCTGATGAACCACCCTTTCGACCTCGCTTTATTGATAGAGCTTTAGCTCAGGCAGAGCAAGCAGGCATAGAGCCCATTATTATTTGTAATAAATGTGACCTAGATGAAATACATAATGAAGAAATAAAAAAACGCCTTAGTAGCTGGGAAGAGCTTGGGTATACCGTCCTTGGTGTTTCTGCGAAAACGCACGAAGGTTTTGAACAGTTAGCAGCACTAATGGAAGGCAAGCTTTGTGCCTTTGTGGGTCAGTCTGGAGTTGGAAAATCGAGCATAATAAACTCTTTGGATTCTTCTTTTGTTTTGAGAGTTGGCGGGTTGTCAGAAAAATATGGCAGAGGAACTCACACAACTACAAAAGGCGTTTTGTTGCACTTGGAAATAAACGAAGCTCTTACTGGTGGACGTCATGGAGTAAAAACTACCGTAATAGATACTCCGGGTGTTAGGCGCTTTGTATTAAATGATATAGAAGCTGACGATTTAGCTCTTTATTTTAGGGAAATGAAAGACCACGTCGGCCAATGTTCGTTTGGGATGTCATGCTCACATACACATGAAAAAGGTTGTAAGATTCTTGCAGGGCTTGAAAATGGAAGTATAAGCCAAGAGCGCTATGAAAGTTGGGAAAGAATTGCGCATGAAATTAAGACAGGAAGCTGGGCAGATTAATCAGCATGGTTCTGTTTTTGCTAGCTAAAGGCATAAAAACCTACAAAGGAAAGGAGACTTACTCTGTATTATAAACATGAAAGCCTTATTTTTGAAAGTATATTCTCCGAAGAGCTTGATGCAGTGTTGCGGCCGTTATGTAAAGAGCTTCATATTCCTGCAGGGAAGCTTTTTTTGCCGCCAGGGGACACAATTAACTGTATTTATTATATAAAATCTGGTACAACACGTCATTGTATGACAGGCCCTGATGGCACGGAAAAATTATTATATTGTTTAAATGCGGGATGGTTTTTTGGTGAAACGGCATTGTTTTTTACTTCACATACAACGCTTAGCTCTTATGCAGAGACAGACGTAGTAATCTATAAAGTACCGATGACTGTATATAATAAACTTTTGGCATCAAACGCCCTTTTTCGAGAGGTTTTGATTAAAGGGTATTCGTCGAAAATACTTGCAATGCGCTATGAAATAGAAAATCTTTCTTTCAATTCTTGTAAGGACAGAATAAAACGTCTTTTTTGCATGATGATAGATACTCAAGATACATCAACACCTGGTTGGTATAACTTAAAAAGAAGATACACACAATCAGAGCTTTGTGTAATGATTGGTGCAGCACGCATTACAATTAACAAAAGCATAAGTGAGTTGTGTGATGATGGGTTTATTAGAATGCTAAATCGAAAAGTGCAGGTTAATGCAGATTGCTACCAAGAGTATATTACTAATTATTCTGAAAAATAGTTTTTCTATAAAAGTGGCTACACTAATGTTAGTCAGAATACAATATATATAGATATACATTGTATTCTTATAAGTGGTACGCATAACTGCTTGTGTATATACTATAACAATAAAAGTAATTTTTAGAAATTATGAAAAACTTTCTAGTACAAAAGGAATGAAAACTATGATAAAAACAATTATTGTTTCAAAAGATGAAGATGTGAAAGCTTGTGTAATTAGCTTTATGCGCGAATCTGGCTGGAAAAAAGCGTATATTTCTGGAGCGATTGGTTCAATATATAATGCTGTTTTTGCTGCTCCAAGTTCTCCTCAGTATCCACCAGTTACATCTCAAACACAAGTGTATATGCCTTCAGAGATATTGTCTTTTACAGGCGAAGTGATGGATAAATCTGAAATGCCTGAAGAATTAAAGTCAGTTTACAAGGATGATGGAAGTGAGTATTTTGTTCATATTCATGCAAGTACGGCTGTAAGTGGTGCTCATGTGTATGGAGGGGGTCTTCATGCAGCACAAGCTTTTAGAAGTCTAAAAATTTATATCCAAGAAGAAAAATAAGATATTTGTTTATCACGCATAGCAATAAATATAATGAAAAGGATGCAGTAAAAAATGAAAGAAATGGAGCAGCAAATTGAAAATGTAATTCGTTCTTTAGAGAAAAACAATTTTTCTGCATTCTTTGTATCAAATAAAGCAGATGCACTACAAAAGGCTTTGTCGTTTATCAAGGAAGGAGATATTATCTCTTGTGGTGGCTCTGTGACGCTTAAAGAAATTGGATTGCTAGAAGAATTGAGACAAGGAAAAAATACCTTTTTAGACAGAGCGAAAAAAGATATCTGTCCTGAAGAAAAGTCAAAAGTGCATCGCGATTCATTTTTTGCAGATCTTTATTTTTCAGGTACCAATGCTATTACAGAAGACGGAATCCTTTACAATGTTGATGGGCATGCAAACAGAATTGCCGCTATTGCATTTGGCCCTAAAAAAGTTGTAATTATAGTTGGTATAAACAAAATTGTGAAAAATATTGACGATGCAATAGATAGGGTTAGAAAAGATGCATGCGGCAAAAATGCCACACGGTTGAAAATGGATACACCCTGTGAAAAGATTCAAAAATGTGTAACTAGCAGCACTGAGTTTTCTGCAGGATGTAAGCACGGTGACAGAATGTGTTGTCAACATTTAATTTCAGCATTTCAAAAAGATAAAAATCGTATAAATATTATAATATGTGCAGAAAGTTTAGGCTGCTAAACTTTGACACTTTTTTGCAAGATTTGCAGAATGGCTTCTTGCATGTTATGAAAAAAAAGTTTATCCTAAAAAGTATATTTATATACATTGTATTTTTATAAGTGGTGTCAATACATGCTTAAGTGTATACTATAAAATAATATTTATTTCCAACTTTGGAAAAATCTAAAATTAAAGAGGCCTTTTACAATGTACAGACCAAGCGGATCGTGGGTTGCAATGCCAACCCCATTTACAAAAGATGACAAAATTGACTATCCTGGATTTCAAATACTGATTGATAGACAAATTAAGTATGGAACAAAGCAATTATTTGTTCTCGGTTCAGCAGGAGAAACTTCTCTTCTGACTCAGGATGAGAAAAGACAAATTGTTAAAGAAGTTATTGCCATGACGAAAGATAAAATTAAGGTGTTTTTTAATGCTAGTGCAATGACAACAGATCAAAGTGTGGAGTTTGCAAAATATTGTGAAAGTGAAGGTGCAGATGGTGTTATTTTTACTATTCCTCCATATGTGCTAATACCTCAAACAGCTGTGTTCCCTCATTTTGATGCTTGTATGAGTGCAATTTCAATTCCTTGTGGTATTTATAATAACCCATCACGTCTTGGTGTAAATGTAGACCCAGAAACAATTGCACGTCTTAGTGAAAAACATGCACACTTTGTTGTGGATAAAGAAGCAATGCCAAATGTAAGCCAATTAGTGCAAGTAAAGCGCTTGTGTGGTGATAGAGTAAACATTATGTGTTGTGACTACACAAAATACTCAATTGTTATTCCAACTCTGGCTGTAGGTGGAACAGGAACTGCAAATATCGGTGGAAATATTATCCCTGAAGAAGTAGCAAAATTCTCACGTCCATGGACAGATATGCAAATTATGGAAGAATGCCGTGAAGGGTACTTTAAGTATTACCCACTTAT
>CAYJOZ010000060.1:0-9009 GCA_964371925.1 uncultured Treponemataceae bacterium
TTCATATTGTAACCAAATGTGGCCAGTGTTCCTAAAAAAACTGTTCGCAAATAAGTTTCCGACATGCTCGTTAAGACACCTTCAGGTGTATTTAGTAATTGAAGGAAAAATGGTGCTAAAATAAATCCAACAACACCAATTATGGACCCTCCAATAAACAGAAATATATACATGGTATCTACAGTAGTTTGTATCTTTTCTTTATTATCAGCACCCTTGAACTGTGAAATAAGAATTGTAGCACCTGTTCCAACACCGGCAAACAGTGAAAACAGTAAAAACATTATTATAAATGAGTTTCCAACTGCAGCAAGAGCTTCAGGTCCTACAAATTGTCCAACAACAATACTGTCAACAACATTGTACATTTGCTGTAGCACATTTCCAAGCAAAAGTGGAATTGTAAATTTAATTACTAGTTTTGCAGGGTTTCCCCGTGTCATGTCAATCATTTTGTTCTGTTCCCAGTTTTTTCAATCGAGCATCATCTAAGGTAATCGTTAGATTTTTTTCATTTGACGGTAAAACGGTTCCCTTTGGACCATTTTTAGCACGCCGCAAATGCTTTACTTGTGTGTAATAAAGGTCAGCAGTTTTTGTTTTTCTAGCCTTTGAATAGAAAACAGCTAAATTTCCTGCATCCAATAATACCTCAAGTGGCACTGTCTTTCCCTTTTGATTTTTTATAAACACATAGCCACCTGGATAATCTCGGGTGTGTAGCCACATATCTTGGCCTTTTACATGGCGCCGTAAAAGTTCGTCATTTTCGCTTGCAGTCCTACCAACTAGCAAATACCAGCCATTAACAGAAAAACTCAACCCTGGATGTTTTTTTTCAATTTGCTGTTTTGGTTTGGTTTGCTTTTTTAATAGCTGTTGCAAGCGTATAGGATTTGGTTCTTTAAGAACTTTTTCCCACGCCATATCAAGATCTAGTATTTCTTTTTTTAAACGAGTAATATCATGGTCAAGTTCACTCAAACCTGATACAGACTTTTTATACCTTGTATAATAGTTTTGAGCATTTTCTTGTGCCGATTTTTTAGGATCTATTTCAAGACGAACAGTATTTCCCGTTTCATAATCTTCACACTCAAAGAAACGGCTGTCATCATCGTTTGTAAGCTGTTCCACTAATATATGGGCATTTGCTAAAATAAGATCCCCAAAATGTTTTAAGTTTTCAGAGTGTAAAAAATTTTCTTTTTTTTCTTGAAGGCGCACAAGAGCACCTTCCATTCTGTTTTTTTGTTTATCATACGCTTTTTTTGCTTGCTCTAATAAAACTTCCTTAGAAAGACTTTGCCCATATTCCCCATACCAAATATCAATTTTTTCACTATAGGTAAGCTCGTCAAAAGCTTTCCCGTTTAAAACAGCTTTGTTAGCCTCAATAATCCCGCCTGAAGCAAGTTCTGAAAAGTCTCTCACTTCAAATATTTTATCGCTCTTTTTTTCTACAGGCTCGGGAAGTGCAAAAATTCCACCAGTAACTTCACCTCTTTTTGGACGTCGATAAAACACATCAAGTATCTTAAAATCATGATCAGTAATAATAATATTTGCAGATCCTGTCCAAAGGCGTATAAACATAAACAGTCTTTCATTTTCTGTTTTCAAAGAAAACTTTATTATTCTATCATTATCAATTTGCTCACAAGTTTCTATTTTACTGCCTTTAACGCGAGATTTTAAGAACTCCATAAATCGCAGAGGCTTATCATTTTTTGGAATTTTGCGCCTTGTTTCGTGTATACGGCAAGCACCCGCTGCAAGACATACAAAAACAGCACAAGAAGTATGCTTATAAGTGTGAAACGCAATTGTGTCATAGCTTGGTTGGACAATTTGCTGAATAAAACTCCCTTCTAGGTTGAGTTCATTAAGTACAACATCTATTTCTTTATTATTAAGAGACATTATTTTAGTATAGATGAAATATAAATAAAAAACAAGCTTAAAACATTTCGTTTTAAGCTTGCATCAGTTAATTAATATTGTATAACTGTTTTAGGACTAACCAACTGCCCCTCTTTATAAACAGAAAAATGTAAGTGGTTACCCGTTGAGTACCCAGTGCTACCAACATACCCAACTACGGTATTTTGGCTAACACTTTGCCCTTTTGATACTGGGGCTGCTTCCATAAAGTGTGCATACAATGTCTGATAGCCATTACCGTGGTTAACAATTACATAATAGCCATAAATACTTGAATAACCTGCAACAGAAACAGTACCACTCATAGATGCCCTAACAGGAGTTCCCTTCGCTATAGCAAAATCGGCTCCTGTATGAAAACTACGAACCCCTGTAAAGGGATCTGCCCTGTATCCATAATTTGACGATAGTCTCCATCCCCCCGAAAGTGGATGCTTAAATAACTCTCCCATAGCTTGCCTAAGCGAGTTTGTATCGAGCCTTGCACCAGGAATAAAGAGCTTATCACCAATTTGAATGACAGAGCTTTCAAGTTCATTAACATCAAGTATTTCTTCAATTGTTATACTATAATCTTTTGAAATACTTTCAAGTGAGTCGCCCCTCACAACGCTATACATTAGACCGTCAACAGAAGGAACAATCAATTCTTGCCCCGAACGCAATAGGCGAACGTTATCTATTTCATTTATTCCGATAAGTGTTGAAATATTATCAAGACCAAATTTATCACTAATTGTGTGAATACTATCACCAGAATTTACTGTATACGTTGTAAATGTAACGGCCTGACTATAGAGAGAATCAATTTCTTCAGTTGATATTAAACTCAGTGCTTCTATTTGCTCATATGATTGTGAAGATTTCGCATTGGAAACAAAATTTTGCATCGCACTCGTTAAAATTTCTTCTTCCATTAAAATCCCTTCATGAAAATCAACAGGTTGTGCAAAAGCTTGAAAATGTAATACAAAATAAAGTGATATAAATGTTATCCCTACAGCAGCACATATGCCAAGAAATACATAGCGTGCTTTCATAATCAAAGAACAAAAAAGCTCTAGAACAAATTGTTCTTTTTTTTCAAGTACTTCTTTTTTATGATTTCGAGTTTTAAATGATGTCGAATGCTTTCTTTTAGATTGTTGCCTATGCAACATATCTTCCAATGTTAAAGTGTCATTAGGAAGAGAAAAAACGCTTTTTGAGTCAAAATAACTAATAATTTCCATAGTTTAACTATCGACATAATTTGTGTTGCATATTAGAATATAGCTATGAAGTTTAACACTTTTTTTGTAATTCTCATAGGTCTTTGTGTAGGTCTTGTTTTAAAACTTTTTGTTTTTGACATCGTACAAGTATCTGGAACATCCATGCACCCCTCTATGAAGGAAAATTCTACCGTTATCATCAATAAGCTTGCATACGGCATTGTTAAACCTTTTGGGTCAGAGCTTTTAATTCAATGGGCAGAGCCGCAAGTTAGCGATGTTGTAATATACCTGTATAACAATAAGATGGTTGTAAAACGTTGTGTTGGAATTGCGGGCCAAGTACTGGATTTTTCTTCCGATTCACAGTATATTATAATAGGCGAAAAAAGAATACCTCTTACAGAGCAACAGTATCAACGTATTAAATTTGATACTTCAGTTCCAGAAGGTACAATTTTTGCAGTAGGCGATAATCCTGCACATTCTGTAGATTCACGGGATTACGGATTTATTTCGACAAAGAATATTTTAGGTAAGGTTGTACAGTAGCGCTTATGCAAGTTAATTCCTTTTTTTCAAAAGGGCGAATTATTACTTTTTCCATATTTCTCATTGCTTTAATAGTTTATATTATTGCATCATATGTGAGCTTAGCCTTGGTACAACCAGAAGAAATCACACCCATTCAAGAAGCCCCGTTAAGAGGATCTATTTTAGACAGA
This sequence comes from uncultured Treponemataceae bacterium, assembly GCA_964371925.1. Classification (GTDB taxonomy): domain Bacteria; phylum Spirochaetota; class Spirochaetia; order Treponematales; family Treponemataceae; genus CAYJFX01. The sequence continues at coordinate 3,884 of CAYJOZ010000060.1, forward strand.
AACAATAAACCCTTAGCCATTCAAACGGACTTTTATCATCTAAAAGTCACACCTTCTGATATTGGAGATGTTAATGTGCTTGCCTCTGTACTTGCACCAGTTTCTGGACTATCAAAAAATTTCATTATTTCGGAAATAGAAAATGCAAATAGAAATTTTCTTTACTTAAAAAAAGAAATAGATGAAAATGAAATGGAAACAATTAATTCTGTAATTAGAGCAAATAATTTAAACGGAATTAGCTTTGAAACTGTAGCAAGAAGAGTGTATCCTGAAAATGCTCTTGCTTCTCAAGTAATTGGATTTATGGGGTATGAAGGCTTTGGCTTATCAGGTATTGAGCTTTCACAGCAAGATGTTCTTGTTCCTACAAGTGACATAGTTGGCAAAAGCATAGTTGGTAACAATATTTTTTTAACAATAGATGCAAATCTGCAATACAAACTAGAACAAATCGCACAGACTGCTATGGAAGAAACACAAGCTGAAAGCTTTATGCTCGTAGCCAGTGGTGCTAAAACAGGGGAAATACTATCATATATAAGTCTTCCAGCTGCAAACCTCAATGAATATCCTAACTCAACAGCAGCAGAAAGAATAGATCGCCCTGCAGTATTAGCATATGAACCTGGATCTGTTTTTAAGATTTTTTCAGTGGCTAGTTTTATTGAATCTAAAGCTATAAGCTCAAGTGATGTTTTTTATTGTGATGGTATTCACACAATGACGTCAGCAAATGGAGAAGAATCGGTAATAACATGTTTAGGACGTCATGGTTCTGTTACCGCTCGCGAAGCCTTACAGTACTCATGTAATGATGCTCTAGCTCAGATGAGTGAAAAAATGGAATCTGAAGCTTTTCTATCTATGATTCGTAAGTTTGGCTTTGGAGATCATACATATTTAGAAGTACCTTCTGAAACAAGAGGCTCTGTAAAAACAACAAACGACAGATTATGGTCTATTCGTTCAAAACCTACAATGTCAATTGGACAAGAGCTTTCTGTATCTGCATTACAAATGGTACAAGCAACGACAGCTCTAGCAAATGGAGGTGTTCCTCTTCAATTGACCTTTATTTCTCAGATTACCGATAGCAATGGCAATGTGCTATACAATCATGTACCCATAGAAAAAGATCGGGTTATTTCACAATCAACTGCAGCTTATTTATTAAGCACAATGGAAACTACCGCACAACAAGGGACAGGCACTAGGGCTGCATTAGGCGATATTTCAATTGGAGTAAAAACAGGAACAGCTCAAATTACTGACCCCGAAACAGGTCGATATAGCGACACAGACTTTGTATCTAATGTTGCAGCAATTTTTCCTGTAGATGAGCCGGAAATAGTATTATACATTGTAATTACAAAAGCTCAAGGGGAAACGCTTTCAGGAAGAATTGTTGCGCCTGTAATAGCAGAAGCCGCAAACACTATAATTGACCACTTAGGCTTAGCAAGGGCAAATGCAGCTTCATTAGAACATTCAGGGCGAATATCATTCCAAGCAGACAGAACACCTGTTATTAATACTATTGTTCCAGATTTTACTGGAATGTCAAAACGAGCTTTAACTCCACTTCTAAGCGATGACAAAGTTCATTATCTACTTCAAGGGGACGGATGGGTTGTAAGTCAAGATCCTCAAGCAGGATCACCCGTAAGTGAAGGTATGACTATTACCATCTATTTGGAGTAGAATGATTAACGCACTGCTAGAGAAAAATTTACAATTATTTTCAAAACGTTTTGAGCATTTACACAAGGGATTACAAACACTCGTTTCACAATACACATTGCCTGAAGGTATTGAATTATTCACCGCAAAAAACAATGAAAAAAGCGCAACATTTGAAAAAGCGTATCTGCACTCAGCTTATAACCCAAGCGGCGAGGCAAAAAAGCTTATGCAATCGAAAGATATACAAAACGCAGACTCAATTGTTTTTTTCGGTGCAGGACTTGGATATGAGCAAATTGAATGTGCAAATCTTTATGAAAAAAAAAACAATAATAATTATAGAACCAAATCCATTTTATATACTACTAAGCTTTTCTACTCTCAATTGGGCTAAAGTTTTTCAACATCCATCATTGATATTTTTAATTGAAGCCCCACAACAAACTGTAATAACTATTTTGGAACAATACGGACTAAAAGAATGCTTTTTTGTAGAAAGAAAAGCCATCATGCAACATGAAAGCAATTATTTTGCCACTATACAATCTTTAATTTCCCGAAATATTGATAAGCAAGCAATTAATATGCGTACGCTTGAACGATTTTCTACTCTTTGGCTTTCAAACATGTGTAAAAATTTACCAAACCTTGAAAAGCTAGATGGAATTGTACGGTATAAAAATAAGGCCAAAAATATACCTGCCTTTGTTTTAGCTGCTGGGCCCACGTTAGATGAAGTACTTCCTTTTTTACATGAAGTAAAAAAGCGATGTATTCTAATATGTGTCGACACAGCTCTTCGAGCTTGTCTTGCAGCAGGTGTAGAGCCTCATTTTATTGTATTAGTTGACCCACAGTATTGGAATGCACGCCATATTGATGGTCTGCAAACAAAAGAGAGCATACTCATAACAGAATCTGCAGCGTACCCAAGTGTGTTTCGTTTTAAGTGCCGCGAAATAATACTTTGCTCCTCCCTTTTTCCATTAGGAAAATACGTAGAAAAATTTACCGGAATAAAAGGAGAACTAGCAGCAGGTGGGTCTGTTGCAACCAGTGCGTGGGATTTTGCACGATTCATTGGATGCGAAAAAATTTATATGGCTGGCTTAGATTTATCGTTTCCCAATAAAAAAACGCATGCCAAAGGTAGCACATTTGAAGAAAAAGCCCACTCTGACTCAAGTAAAAAGCATACAGCCGAAACGGCCCTTGCAAGGGTGCTTTATAATCCTCAAACAGAGTATAGTAAATCATATAATGGAAAACAAACTATCACCGACGCACGAATGAAGCTGTATGCTTGGTGGTTTGAAAGCAAATGCAGTGCAAACCCCGGAGTACAAACATACACATTATCGCCAAAATCGCTGCATATACCATTAATAAAACCAACAGAGCCAAAATCTATTTTACAGCTTCAAGAGTGCGTAGATGCTATTTCGACATTTATAAACCAAAAGGGCGAAAAAAATAATACCTTCGCAAGTAGTAGCATATTGCAGAATTTATACAATGAATTTTCAATACTGTCAAAAATAGTAGACAAAGGCATAAGCTTATGTAAAAAAAACTACAAAACCGATAAAGAATACGAGTTTGCATTATCCCAATTAACAGAGATTGATAATGAAATTTTTTTATCAAAGGCAAAGGATATTGTCTCGCTTGTGTTCCCTAACCCTGACACATTGCAAAGTATAATCAAAAAAGAGCTGCCCATAGAGCCGTTGCCTCCACCTCAAGGAACATATATCATGGCTGCCCAATACAATATACATAAAACTCAAATACTCTATAGTTTAATAAAAAAAAGTATTGATTTACATACACACTACTTGCGAAAAAATGCATAAAGCTCTAAAATAATACTTAAGTTTTTATCTGAAACACCGATACTTAATATGTAAGGAACATATTAAGTAAGGGTGTGTCCCAAGACATCCAGACACCATTACTGAAATCATCAAGACTGAAAACAGTATGGTTTTCAGTCTTTTTTTTAAAGATATATTTTGCGAAAGGAATATTTCGAAAGTTACAATATTCCTCAACTGCAACGAGATAGGAGAAAGCATGAATACATATGCTGTAGCGGATTTAAAAGAAGGTACATATTTCACTGCCGATGTGCAACTAGATAATACATTTGCTTTGCTTAGTTCAATGACACCTATTACAGCAAGCCTTATTAAAGCCTTGCAAGATTGGAATTTCAAAGAAGTATTTTCAACTGGAACTATCAGTACCGCAGCAACAGGCTTGCAGCATTCTATAGAGGAAGAACAGCTTGAACAATCAAATGTAAACGCAGAAGAGGCTTTAAAACAAAGAGTTGCACAAATCACAAAAAGCGCTGAAGGTGTTGCAAATAAATTTGATACAGTAAAAGCAATATATAACGAATACCTTAATTACATAAATGCAGTTTACACTCGCTTTGCTACACACAGAGAACTTCAATATAATTCTTTGTACAATGTTGTAAAAGATTTATGTATCTTTATAAACCAAAACAGAAGATATATCCTACGTGTGACCCCTTCTATGGAAGCCGATAGTAAAGACTTTCTTATTTACCACGCTATGCGCTCAACAGTGTTTGCAATCATTATTGGCATTCAGCTAAAAATCCCCTTAAGTAAGCTTTCGGAGATTGGGGTTGCATGTGTTGTGCATGAAATTGGGATGATTAAACTTCCTCCTCAATACTACATGACGAATAGAATTCTCACACCTGCTGAAAAAAAGACATTGTTTACTCACCCTCTTTTGTCATATGATATTGTAAAAGGTTACAATTTCCCACTAAGCGTAGGCCTCGCAGTACTGGAGCACCATGAAAAAGAAGATGGCTCAGGGTACCCAAGAAAGCTAGAAGGGAAAGATATTTCACTCTATGCAAAGATTATTTCAATTGCATGTTCATTTGAAGCAATTACAGCGCCTCGCCACCATAGAAGTGCACAAAGTTCGCATGAAGCAATGGTTGAAATGCTAAAAAATACTGGAAAGCAATATGATGAAACCGTTATCAAAGCGTTACTATATAGTATGTCACTTTTCCCAATAGGTAGCTATGTATACCTAGCAGATGGAAGAATTGGGCTCATAGCAGACACAAACCCAGAGGATCCAAAAAACCCAATTGTTCAACTAATTAATGAAAAAACGGAAAGCGGTGCTGACAAGTTTGTAAAATCTGGTACTGGTGAAGTTCAAATACAAAGGGTTCTTACAAAGCAAGAAACAGAAGAACTCGTAAAGACCCTAGAACCAAAAGAAGCACCAAAGGCTGAGGAAGATGACGATGACCTAGAAGAGCTAGAGGAATTGGAAGAAATCTAGATAATTACGAATTACGAATGCCTAATTACGAGTTAAAAATAAAAAAATCCCTTGAGCATGTTGCTACAAGGGATTTTCTATTATGTTCTATT
>CAYJOZ010000061.1:0-5624 GCA_964371925.1 uncultured Treponemataceae bacterium
CTTCATATGCCATTTTTAAAGCATCTTGCTCAGGTAGCTTTTTTCCACCCGCAATAACAATTGGAACAGGACAGGCAGCAATAACTTCTTCGAGATTTTCACAATCATATGTTTTTACTAATTGACATCCCATCTCAGCAATAATTCTTGTTGCAAGCTTAAAGTATCTTGAAGTTCTTTCTAATTCTTTACCTACAGCACAAACACCCATAGTCGGAATGCTATGCTTGATTCCAGCGTTAATAACTTTACTTAAATTTTCAATACTAGATAATTGTCCTTGACTACCTATAAATACTTGCACTGCCATACAATCAGCACTCATTCGCACTGCATCATCAATATCAACCGCAACGATTTCATGGCTTAAGTCATCTTGTAACATTGAGGACCCAGATGTTACCCTAAGAGAAACAGATTTTGCTTGTTCCGGATTTAAACAAGTTCTAATTGCGCCTCGTGTTCCCATAAAAGAATCAACGTGTGGTGCTAATTTTGGGAGTAATAAATCTAATCTTTCAAGCCCTGAAACAGAACCCATAAAATACCCGTGATCAAATGCAAACATCACTGTATTTCCACTCTTTTCATTAAAAATTCTCGATAAACGAACTTTCATTCCCCAATCAAGATTATTGGCTCCTTTAACATAAAAACCATCACCATTTCCAAATGGTACATCAACAAAATAATCTTTTTCGGCTTTTAAGCCCTCTAAATCAGCCATTAATAACATCTCCTTGACTACTATAATAGCACAAACATGCTATGTTTGTGCTATTAATAATTTTTACGATTCTAGAAATCGTAGTTATTCATATTATCTTTTGTGAATACTGCAGTTTCAGGTAGTAAAACAACACCATTGTTTACAGAACCTGTTTCAGCTCCAGCAGAAATACTGTCATTAGGTAATACTTCAACATCCCCAATTCCAGGAATACTAATTACATCACCTACAGTAACTTCTTGTCCTGATGCTAAATAGGCTGCAACATAACATCCCATTCCACCTTGAATTGCGCAATCCCATAGTCCCCAGTTATATATTGTCCCATTGTTACAATATTGTTTGATTGCATTTGGAGTTGCAAAACCAGTTATTGTAATTGTATCTTGGTTATATCCTTTGTTTTCAGCAGCTTGTAATTGCCCTGGCAATGCAGTTGAGTCATTACAAATGATTACATCAATGTCAGGATGAGCTTCTAAAACAGCTTCACCAATTGTTATTGCTTTTTCAGCATCTTGTTCTGAATAGTAATTATCTGGTTGTACGTTTACCCAGTTAGGATAATTTTCTTTAATATAAGCTTCACCAGCAACTTGCCAAGAGTTTTGGTCAGTTACAGTTGCTTGTGAGTAGTGCCATGCATATTTAATAGAATCATTTGCAGCATCCTTTCCACGCATCGCTAAACCATCAACAGCCATTTTAACAAGCATGTTACCAAGTACTTCTGGTGTTCCTTGAGAAACCATCAATGTTCTATCTTCTACAAAAGAATCAGAGTCCCAAGTTGTAACCACGATACCAGCATCTGCAGCATCTTTTAATACATCAGAGAGCCCTGCTGCATCAACAGTTGAAACACTGATTGCGTCTACACCACTAGCAATAGCTTGGTTAATAACTGCAACTTGAGCTGCTGCTGATGCTGATGCATCACCCATATACTCAATGTTAAAACCCCAATCTTTTGCAAATTCTTGAGCTCCTTTATTAGCAGCTTCAAAAAAGGCATTACCAGTTAGTTTAGGAATAAAAGCAACGGTTAAACCTTCGACGCTTCCAGACTTTTTAGCAACTTCTTCCTCATTTTTAGAGCAAGATCCAAGCATGACTATACCTATAGCCAATAAAATTGCAAAACTTTTTTTCATGCAATTCCTCCAATTATAGAATATCTATTCAATTCATCATCTCGATGATTAAATACTTATTTGCGGTTTAGTCGTAAACCGGCACGGATCTTACTTATAAGTACAGCAGACTGAGGTTTTGCAAAAAAAGCTCTTCCAACAACAACAAGAACAAGTAAGACTCCAATTGGAATATCTAAGTATTGAGTATTAATCCCAAACGACAAGGGCATCCCAAAACGTAAAAAACCAATTATTAATGATGCAAAAGCGGTTCCTATAATACTACCTTTACCTCCTGTGGAAAGAGTTCCACCCAACACGGTAGCAGTAATAATATTCATTGTTAAGTTTGAACCTAAATCACTTTTAGCAGTACCTAAGTATGCAGTTAATATTATACCCACAATAGCCCCGCTAAGAGCACTAAATATATAGGTAGACATAATGATAAGCTTACTATTAATGCCAGAGTACTCCGCTGCGAGAGGATTAACACCTACAAGGAAAACTCTTCTGCCATATTTAGTTTTATGAAGCAAAATATACGCTAAAAACACTAAAGTGATAAAAATGATAAACTGAAATGGTATCAATCCAAATAGTTTATATCGTCCAATAAATCGAAATGATTCAGGGAATCCTGTGATTCCAAGATATGCCTCTGTTTTTGAAAAAGTAGAAATCAATAGGGCTAAACCAGAATAAAGGAAACTTCCTCCTAGTGTAACAACCATCGATTGCACGCCACAATATGCGATAAAAAAACCAGATAATGCACCACAAAACGCAGCAAGAACTAGTGCTACTCCAACTGCAGCCCAAATATTCAAAGAAAAATCTTGCCACCCTACTCCTATTGTTATTGAAGTCAAGCCTATTATTGATGCAACCTGTATATCTATACCACCTGAAATCATTACAATAGTTACGAATAGTGAAATAATACAAATTCCTACATAATCATTAAAACTATTAAAAAGCAGAGGTAAACGTAAAAATTTCGGATTTGCGATACCAAAAATAACAAATTCTAAGATAATCACAATTAGAAGAAACATAGTCCAAGAGAACTTGAATTTTTTTTGTAATAAATTTTGCAAATTATGAGTCATTAGAGTTCTCCTTTACTGGTGCTAAATTGGTACGCGCAGAAAGCCTTGCATGCTTATTATCTACGATAGATTTTCTTTGCATTAGAGCATCAACTACAACAATGGTAATTAAAATTATCCCTGTTATTGTATTATCATAATTGGAAGAATACCCCATAAAAACAAGGAGATAACTTATAGAAGCCATGATAACAGATCCAATTGCAGCTCCAATGACACTTCCAACACCACCGGAGAGACTGATACCGCCAAGAACACAAGCAGCAACAGCCTTCATTTCATACCCATAACCACTCATCGATGTTACAAATCCAATTCTACTACAGAAAATGATACCTGCCACTGCAGAAAACACACCACAAATAATGTAAGCAAGAACTTTAACTTTAACAGACGAAATACCAACGATATTCGCTCCATCCGCATTATCACCAACAGCCTTAAAATAAATTCCTCGACGTGTTCTTGTTAGTAGGACGTGAACAACAATAACTATCATTACAGCTACACAATAATACACTGTAAGGCTCCCAACCAGTTTCACAGAAGAAAAATCTTTAAAACTTTTTGGAAGATTTTCTACCCAAGCACCTCCGCCATAGATATACATCATTCCTCTTAAGATTCCATTTGTTCCTAGTGTGAAAATAAGTGAGGGGACTTTCATTATTGCAACACCCCAACCATTAATAAATCCAATGATAATTCCTAATAGAATGCCTACTGTAAATGCTACTCCCCAGTTTACGCCATCTCTTAACATTGAACCTACAACTGTAGCAACAAAACCAAGTGTTGAACCAACAGAAACATCAATTTCACCGACGAAAATAGCAAAAGCCATACCGATTGCAACTAATGTATACACAACAGATGTATTAAAAGAAGCACTTATACTGTCGACACTGAGAAAATCAGGATTAATCACACCTACAATTAAAAACAATATAACAAGGAATAAAAAACTAGTTAATTCTCTAACATTGCGTAACTTTTTTATTATATTCATATATTTACCCCATCCAAGACAAGAAGCCAAAAGCTGCGCTCATTAATTTGTCTTCAGTAATCTCGTCTTTAGAAAATTGATTTGTAATGTTACCTTGATACATAGTTACAGTACGATCTGATAACTCTATAATTTCATCCATATCGCTCGAAATAAGCAACACTGAAACACCTTCATTTCGAAGAGAGTGTATAATATTATAAACCTCTCCTCGCGCAACAGCATCAATACCTCTAGTAGGCTCATCAAAAATAACCAATTTTGGCTTTGTCGATAAACTTCTACCTATTATAACTTTTTGTTGGTTACCTCCTGAAAGACTGCCAACTAATTGATCTTGGCCTGTTACTTTTGTTCGAAAGTCATCTATATATTGCTGTGAAATCAATGTCTCTTCTTTTTCATTAAGAAAAAATGTACCCATTTTAGCATTATCCAATAACGCACTCGTAGTATTGGCAGCAACATCAAGCAGCTTAAAAAGCCCAAACATATGCCTATCTTCAGAAACAAAATTTATTCCACTTTTTATCACCTGTGAAGTAGAAAAACCAGTAATATCTTTATTGTCTAAAATTACTCTACCTGATAAGGCCTCATCCAAACCGAAAATAGCAGTTGCCATCTCTGTTCTTCCAGAACCTACTACTCCAGAAACACCTAAAACCTCCCCGGGATATACCTCAAGAGAAATATTATTAAATCCATAACCTGTAAAATTTTCCAACTTAAAAATTGGCTCTCGAGTATAATCAACCTTAGTACTTTCTGTACTTAAAGTCACCTTTGTATTTGAATTCGGTGGTAGAAGTCCCTGCAAAAGATCTTGTTTTGTAAAATCCTTGACAGGACCACTTACTGTGACAATACCATCTCGCAATATCGCAACATGTGTTGATAAATCAAAAACTTCAGTAAGCCGATGCGTTATATAGATAATACCGATACCTTTTTGTTGAAGCTCCTTTAAGGACTTAAACAAAGATTTTACCTCGTCAAAAGTTAATGAACTTGTTGGCTCATCCAAAATCAGTATCCGAGCCTCTCTCAATAAACCACGCAAGAACTCTACCATCTGTTGTTCAGCTATTGATAAAGTAATAGCCTTTCGACTTAAATCAATTTTCCATCCAAGTTCGGCTATTTTTTCTAGTAATCTTTTTTTTAAGTCAGCAGGTTTTTCAGAAAAACCCATTAAAATATTCTCTTCTACAGTCATATTTGGAAACAGCAATGGTTCCTGAGGAACCATGTAAATTCCTTTTGCTAATGCCTGAGCAGATTTTGTGAAGTCTACTTTCTCGCCATCTACAAAAAGCTCACCTGCGTCATGACTATAGATTCCCATGATAATCTTCATCAGTGTTGATTTTCCAGCACCATTTCCACCAATAAGAGAAAGTATTTCACCTTTTCCAACTGACAGAGAGATACCTTTAAGAACTTTACTCAAACCAAATGACTTATGAATATCTTGAACTGATAGCAAACAACCACCATTGTTGTTGTTTTGATTTGCATTATTTAACACCAGTCCCTCCATTTAATAAATAAGTTTCAATACTAAAAGTATATAAGTGAACATGACATTTGTCAAGCATTATTTCTTTTATATTTTAAAAACAAGAAAAGTATCA
>CAYJOZ010000061.1:5634-8968 GCA_964371925.1 uncultured Treponemataceae bacterium
CTTCTTTGCTTGCTATCTGACTATTTCATAACATAATTATCTCCAAAATTCAAAAAACACTTAAAATCATTAAAAAAAACGAAAACAAACCTCGAAAACATACATAAATTTCAATTTTTGCCTCCTTAGTTTTTCTTTTTTTACAGAAATATTTATTTTTTTGTTTTTTATATCTTTTCCTATATAACCTCTTGACTTACAGAAGATCCCATGCTAAACTAAAAATACGTACATTTATTTCAAGTTCAAACTTTTGTAACGAGGTTAATATGTTAGATTATGAAGAAGTCTTAATGGTAAAGGCTTCGTGGTATTACTACATTGATGAATTAACAATTAGAGATTTCTCAAATATTAGGAATAAGCAGAGCACGTGTCATTGCACTACTTGAAAAATCAAGAAAACAAGGAATCATCAAATTTAGCATCCGTCATGAAAGTGAAAAAAGATTAAAAAGCGAATTAGCGCTTATGTCAAAGTATTCTTTAAATGATGCTTTTATTATACCCTATCCAAAAGATCCTCAACAACTAACTTCATCTATAGCAAAAGCTGCTGCTATGTATATTAATCATAGAATTGAGGACAATGCATTCATTAACATAGGTTATGGAAATACAATACTAGAAGTATTAAACAATCTTAAAAAAATAGAAGAAAAGAAAATAAACTTCGTAAGCATGACAGGTGGTGTAAATTACTATTTACACAACACAAATAATGTGTACTCAAATGCACAAACATATTTAATTCCATCACCACTGTTTCTTTCAACAAAAAAAATGGCAGAGGTTATGGAAAGCGAAATAAGCGTACAAGAAATAAAACAAATGTCGAGACACTCAAGTATGAGTGTTATTGGGATTGGCAGTGTCTCAGATGATGCTACTATAGTAAAAAATGGAATTCTATCAAACAACGATCTTACATACCTCAAAATGCAAGGAGCTGTAGGAGATATTCTTAGCCATTTCATTGATGAAAATGGAGAGCCTATAAACTCACAAATTGAAGAACGTTTAATGAGCACAGATTTAACTGATTTAAGAAATTTCAATAATGTTATCGGAGTCGCTGCTGGGGAGTACAAAACCAATGCAATAAAGGCTGTACTTAAAGCACAATACTTAGATGTATTAATAACAGATGAGAAAACCGCAGATATATTACTAAAGGAAGAATAAAAAGGAGCTGTTTTATGGAAAAATATTTAATGGTTATCGATGCAGGGACAGGTAGTGTTCGTGCAGTTATTTTTGATACACAGGGCAATCAAATTGGAGTAGTTGCACGAGAATGGGAACACAAGGAAGACCCGCGATGGCCAGGAAGCATGGATTTTGATTGGAAGTACAATTGGGAGCTGACTTGCTTTTGTATAAAAGAAGTATTACAAAAGACAAAGATTGATAAGAAAAATATTGTTGCCATTTCCACAACCTCAATGAGAGAAGGTATACTTTTATACGATGCTGATGGAAATGAAATTTGGGCTTGTGCTAATGTTGATGCAAGAAGTACTGATGAAGTAAAACAGCTTATCAACGATTATCCAGGTTTAGAGAAAAAATTATATTTAAAGAGTGGTGAAACCTACGCTTTAGGTGCACTGCCTCGACTTTTGTGGGTAAAAAACAAAATGCCAGATATATATGCAAAAACTGCAAAAATAGGCATGTTTAATGATTGGCTTATCTATAAACTAACAGGTAATTTAGCGGTTGAACCAAGCAATGCGAGCACAACAGGGCTTCTTGATCTTAAAACACGAAATTGGGATCCTGAAATTGCAAAGCAATGTAACTTGCGAACAGATATATTCCCTCCTATCATAGAATGTGGCACACAACTTTCAACGGTACATGAGCAAGGAGCGACTGATACAAATCTTGAAGTAGGCATACCTGTTGTAGTAGGTGGTGGGGATTGTCAATTAGGCGCAATCGGAGTGGGTGCTGCAAAACCTGGAGATGCAGCAGTCTTCGGCGGAAGCTTTTGGCAATATGAATATAATACCGCAAAGCCTAAAACAGATGAACATGCACGAGTAAGAGTAAACTGCCATGCTTACAATGGTGTCTGGCAATATGAAGCACTTGCATTTCAACCCGGGCTTGTAATGAGATGGTATAGAGATGCTTTTTGCGAGTATGAAATTGAAAAAGCAAAAGAAACTAACTCTGACCCTTATATTTTAATGGATGAAAAAGCCTCGAAGGTTCCAGCAGGATCTTATGGGATGATTTGTTGCTTCAGTGATATCATGAATTTTATCAACTGGAAACATGCTAGTCCCACTTTTACAAACTTTCAACTAAACCCTGAATGTTTTAATCGCGTAACCTTTTATCGAGCAATTCTGGAAAACACCGCATTATTAGTAAGGGGGCATATTGAATTAGTACGTGAAAGCACAAATCAAGAACCTGATTCCCTAATATTTGCAGGAGGTGCATCAAAGAGTAAACTATGGGCACAAATACTTGCTGATGTTACTGGTAAAAAAGTAAAAGTCCCAGTAATAAAAGAAGCAACAGCACTTGGAGCAGCAATATTAGCTGGACATGGTATTGGGTTATATTCAAGCATTGAAGATGGTATCTCTAAAACGGTAAAGTGGGATACGGAGTTCATACCTAACCAAGCAAATAAAGAAATTTATGAAGACTTATTCCAAAAGTGGAAAAAAGTTTACACAGCACAATTACAGCTCTGTGATGAGAAATTAACAAAGAATATGTGGATAGCACCTGGGTTATAAACCCAGTAACATTAAATATTAGGAGGAATGATAAAATAACTTCCATGTTATTTTATCATTTGCAGTTTGCAAAGCGTTGCTTTTACAAACTGCAGATTCGCGTCCTCCATGACGCGCTGCTAACGCAGAGTTTTTAAGGAGAAAATATGTTTATTATTAATGAAAATGAAAGAGAGTATCGATTTGGCAACAGTGGACCAAAATATCTTCTACAAGGTCCTCGCATGAATTTTGCTATAGTACAATTCATGCCAGGGGAAGATTTTCAAGCACATTACCATAATGTGATGGAAGAAAACTTCTTTATTCTTGAAGGAAAAGTTGATATTTATGTAGATGGTAAAAAAAATACCCTAACTGAAGGTGACTTAATCGAAATAGAACCAAACGAAGTACATTATGTAGTCAATCCTTATGACAAACCAATCAAAATGATTGCTGCATTGGCTCCTTATACAGAAAATGATAAGGTTAACGTTGATAACCCACCTCTACAATAAGGTTTTGCAGAAACAAACGTGTGAACGCATAGGTTCACACGTACAGTGAAACAGTAAGGTGCAACCTATATG
>CAYJOZ010000062.1:0-8953 GCA_964371925.1 uncultured Treponemataceae bacterium
AGCTGTTTTAAGGCTTTCTTGAACTGATTCATTTTCGGCTACGAGCTTTGCTGTTGCTCCCCAAATAATCAGATCAATTTCATCCCACCATTTTTTTAATTTTGCATTTGTTGAGTACATGAGCACCATTTTTTGAGCGGTGTCAATGTTATCATTTGTCCAAAGAATGTTTAGTTTTTTCATTCAAGTACCTCCAAAGTTGTTATTGTAATTATAACACACAATTGGCATATGCGGTATTTTATATTATAGGTTTTGATAAAAGCTTAATTTTTTTTAGAAAATCTTGAATTGTTAGTGCGTTATACTCATTTGCTGCCATCATAAAAAGTTTTGCGCAGGTGTGAGCATCTGCAAGAGCGTTGTGTGCTTCGTATACTATATTAAAATGTTCTGCTAGGTAGGGTAGGTTATGTTTTGGAAGATGTTTCCATACTCTCCTTGCTACTTGCACTGTACAAATACTTTTTCTTTTTGGAATACTCAGTTCAAAGTGATTTAAGCAACCTTTTAAAACTCCCATATCGAATCCTGCATTATGGGCTACAAAAGGGCTGTAGTTATCCTTGTCACTTTCATTATTAAGAAATGGAACTATTTTTTCAATCCACACAGTGTCGAAATGCGATTCTTTTTGAGTCATTTGGGGGGTAATACCATGTATATCTATAAAACGCGGAACAAAATAATTTGTAGGCGGTTTTATGAGCGTATATAACTCATCGGTAACTTGTCCGTTAACATAGCGAATTAAACCTACAGAGCACGCGCTGTTTTTGTCAAAGTTTGCTGTTTCAAAGTCAATAGCTATAAAGTTCACTAGAACCTCTTTTTTACGTAGCGCATTAGTTCGCTTAAGTTTTCTATTTTTCTCGAAGAATTTCCTGATCGAACAAAAAAGGCTTCACCCTTGTTTTCAATATTCAAATAGATAGGTTCATCACTTTCTTTTATGGTGATACAAGCTATTTCCCTCTTGTTAACTTCTACAAAATTGCACTTAACCTGACTTGCACAAAAATCTTTTCCAAATTCTTTATCTAAAAGGTTTCGAAGATGCAGTTCAAAGTAATCTGCATTGCTACTTTTTAGGGTTGAATAATCATTTTCTAGCCCTAGTATTGTGCCGTTATCTTGTACACCAATTAATAACTTCCCGCCGTTAGCATTTGAAAAGGCCGCTATTGATTTTAATATAATCTTTTCCAAGTCTTTGTTTAACTCATTGTTTTTATAATCCCAGCGTAGACTTGATTTAAACTCCACAGCTTCGCTTTCACCCTTAGAAATCAACTTAAGAACCTTTTCTTCCTCGCTGAGTATAAGCTTCCCTTGTCTTCCAAAAAGAAGCACAATAAAAAGGGTGAACCCAAAAAGACTAAAAAGCGTAATTAGTGTAAAAAGTATTATTTGCCCTGAACCAGTTATAGATGCTTCAGTTATAAAGAGTTGCATGGAATACTCTTCACTTCCAATAGTAAAAGTCGTGCTTGTTGTACCGTATACTTGATTATTAATTGTACGTGCAATTGGATTTTCAAGTCTTGGGAAATTATGTTGAAAATTAGCATTTTGTGGTGTAATTGAAGATAGTTCTTTTTGTATTTGCTCCCCGTAATGGTAGTTTTCCCACTGTTTTTCATTTAGCAAAAGAACTATTGAGTTTCCATGTGAATCTTCAATAATAGTAAAGCCTTCTACATTTGAATCCCTTGCAGAATTAAGTGTGAGAGGTAGTGTTAGTTGTAAATAAGCTTCTTTGTTTGAGTGGGTTTTGTAGAATAATACTAAGTGAGGTATGTTATCAATTAAATCAACATGACTCCAGTGTATCTGACCTTGTTGAAACTGATTTGTTGTTGTTTGTTTAAGCGTAACACTTTGAAAGAGGTTTGACTTTTCAAATAATATATCAGGGTCAAAATCATACGAGTTTTCGCTTATGATTTGTTCTGTCTGGGTTAGGTATGTGATTGGTGTATAATCCATTTTAAACTGCATAGATATATTTTGGGCAATGAGCGAGATTGCATCTCTATCCATAAACCACGAAAGCATTATATTTTGGCCAATTAAGAGAAAGAAACCCATTGTAAGCAAAACTATTGCAGTGGCAAAAAGCTTTTTTAGGTGTTTATCTATAATTCTTTTGAGTTTATTTTTCAGCGTCATATAGTTAGTTTATCTCAACGTAATCTTCTTTTGCGGATTGACCCTTTACTACATAGTTTGCGGTATTCGCATGTGCAGATAGAAGATCATCATCATTTAAAGTTCTAATTGCCTTAGCGGGACTTCCAACTATCAGTGAATTATCAGGAAACTCTTTACCTTGAGTGACAAGAGCTCCTGCTCCTACAATGCAATTTTTTCCAATAACAGCATTGTTAAGAACAATTGCGCCCATGCCGATGGTAGAGCCCTCTTTTACGGTGCAAGAATGCAATATTGCGCCATGCCCAATTGTAACGTTGTCTTCTACAATGCATGGGATATCAGTTTCGAGGTGAATGACAGCATTATCTTGGAGGTTTGAATTATTTCCAATTGAAACTGGTGCAATATCTGCTCTGATGGTAGCTGAAAACCATATAGAAACATTTTTACCTATTACAACATCTCCTGCGACCTCCGCATTCCATGCTATAAAAGCAGAATTATCTATTTTGGGTACTTTGTCTTTAATTCTATGTATCATAGCAAGAATTATATACTAATAAGAACTATTTGTATACTATATTAAAATAAAATTATAATTATTTTGCGTTAACAAGAAAAATAATCCTAGCTGTATTTACAAATCTGTGAAATTCTACTTGCCATATTTTGTAATGGAACCTGTTCTTGGACGCCACCCATATCAAAAGCTACACGAGGCATACCATATACAGTTGAAGTTTCCTCATCTTGTCCGAGTGTCTTTGCCCCTTGGCGTCTCATCTCAGCAAGCTGACGTGCTCCATCCTTCCCCATTCCAGTCATAATGACACCGAGAGCATTGTTTCCGTATTCTTTTGCAACAGATTCAAATAGGACATCTGCAGAAGGTCTATGCCCATTGCATGGCTCTGCATCTGTAAGGTGAATTACGGTTGCAAGTGCTTTTTTTTCTACCACGACATGTTTGTTTCCTGGAGCTATAAAAATGCGACCGCTTTTTAGGATGTCTCCCTCTTCAGCTTCTTTTACTTCAAGAGGGCATATGTTATTTAAACTTAATGCAAACTCCTTTGTAAAGCCTTCAGGCATATGTTGAACAACAACAATAGGCTGTTTGAAATCAGCATCGATATTTGCAAAAACTTCTCGTAATGCATTTGGGCCGCCAGTAGAAATACCAATAGCAACAATATCTATTTTGCCTTCAGAGCGCATAGGTTTTACAGATGAGTCTATGTTTGTAGGGCGAATTGACGTATTTCGTTCTAGAGATGCATTTTTTAAAAGAGACGTAGTAGTTTTAGCTTCTTTTTTATTTACATATCGCTCACCATATGTTTGTATGAGCTTTCCTAGATTATCTGCAAGTTCAGTTATTCCAATCTTACCTGTCGGTTTAAGTAAGAATTCACTCGCACCTAGCTCGAGACACTCCATTGTCCATGTTGCCCCTGAATGTGCAATGCTTGAAAAAATAATTGTTGGTACATCTATTCCACGTTTTTTACGTTCTTTCATGAATTCTAGCCCGTTCATTACAGGCATATTTAAGTCGAGAGTCACTACGTGGTAATTTCCCTTTGCTATTTTATCTAACGCATCTTCTCCGTTTTCAGCTGTATCGACCGATGCATTGGGAACAGATTGAAGAATTAATGATGAAAAAAGTTGACGCATTAACTTAGAATCATCAACAATTAGAACATTTATATTTGACATTTAGAAAATCCTTTTACTACGGGCTAAATACTAATTCGCCTATTTTTTATGGTATATGCAAGCCCAGTCTGTTTTTAGAAAATCGAATTTAGTATCCATTCCAAAAAGTGATTCAGAGTGGCCAATAAATAAGTATGATTCGCTTTCCATAGAGTTATAAAAGGTATTTACTGTAGCCGTCTGGGCAGGTACATCAAAATATATGAGTACATTTCTACAAAATACTATGTCGTTGTCAATAGTACTTGAACTGTGTTTTAAATTATGATAGTCAAAGCGAATAGTATTTTTTAAGTCTTCATTAATTTGAAATCCACCATCAACTTTTGTAAAGTATTTAGATAAGTATAATGGTGGAACACCTTCGCATTTATTTGTTGGATAAAATCCTTGTTTTGCAGTTAAAATACATTTGAGAGAAATGTCTGAGGCAAGAATTTGAAATGAAATATTTGGAGGTAAGTGCTCCTTTAAAACCATTGCTAGGGTATAGGGTTCTTCGCCTGTAGAGCAACCTGCGCTCCATACCTTTATAACATTTTTACCTTTCAGCTTTTTCTTTTCGATTATTTTGGGTATAACGTAGTTAATGAGAGTGTCAAAATGAGGCTGATTTCTGAAAAAACGTGTCAAATTTGTTGTTACAGAATCAAGCATCCACTTCATTTCTTCACTATTAGACGTTATAAGCTTATAAAGATCATTTAGAGACTCAAGTTTTTTTTCACTCAAGCATATTCTCAGACGACCTTCTAGGATTGTGCGATTGACATCGGAAAACGATATACCACTTTCTTTGTAAATTAGCTTACTAAATAGTTCAAAATCACTGTCGGTTACTACGCTACTCATAGAAATAGTATACTATATATTAGAAAAAAAGTAAACAGTAACATAAAAACTATTGACAAAAAATGCAAGAGATGTGAAAATCATAGTATGAGTAAATATATATTGGTGACAGGCGGAGTATGTTCTAGCCTCGGAAAAGGTGTTGCGGCTTCAAGTATTGGTAGTTTATTAGAGTGTAGTGGGTTAAAAATAGCTATGATGAAGTGTGATCCATATATTAATGTGGATGCTGGAAACATGAGCCCTTATCAGCACGGGGAGGTCTATGTAACAGCCGATGGTGCTGAGACAGATTTGAACTTAGGGAACTATGAACGATTTACCGATGTTTCTCTTACTGCACTTAACTCGGTTACTACAGGTCAAATTTATGAATCTGTCATAAAAAATGAGCGGGCGGGACGCTATAATGGTCGAACAGTGCAAGTTATTCCACATATTACTGATGAGATTAAAAGACGCATATACTTGGTTGGTTCTCAAACTAAGGCTGATATAGTGGTCGTTGAAATAGGCGGAACTGTTGGTGATATTGAATCAATTCCTTTTCTCGAAGCAACTCGTCAGCTGGTGCGTGAACTTGGAAAGAAAAATGCTTTGTCGATACATATCACGCTTATACCAGCAATTACAGGTGGTGAATTAAAAACAAAGCCGACACAGCATTCTGTTAAAAAAATGCAAGAACTTGGGATACAACCTGATATATTACTTTGTAGAACAGATAACTTACTTGATGATGACTTAAAAAGAAAAATAGCGTTATTCTGCAACGTAGAAAAAAATAGTGTATTTACGTCTGGAAATGTAAAAAAAACAATTTATGAGCTTCCAAGAGAACTTCATAAGCAAGGTTTTGATGAGACAATTCTGAAAAAGCTTGGATTTGAAGATCATAAAGCAGATATAAAAATTTGGAATGATTTTATAGCCCATTTGAGTAATCCAAAAGGAACAGTCAAGGTTGGCATGTTATGCAAGAAAAAATATATTGACGATTGGTTTAAATCTGCGCGGGAATCTTTGTTCCATGCTTGTGTTGCTGCCCATTCATTTGATTTAGAGTTAAAGAAAATAGACGCTGAAAGCGTAGAGGTAGCTAGTGATATTACACCATTCTTTGAAGATGTTGATGCAATAATAATTCCTGGTAACTATGGGCAACGTGGATTTTTAGGTCTCTTAAAAACAGTTCAATATGCAAGAGAGCAAAAAATTCCGTACCTAGGGATCGACCTCGGTATGCAGCTTATGGCGATAGAAGTAGGCAGAACCTTGCTTGGATGGGAAGATGCTGATTCAACCGAATTCGTTGAAAATGCCGGGTATCCTGTTATTAGCTTGCCTGAAGAGCAAACAGGCTTTGTTCCTGCCGGGGTAATGCGCTTGGGAGATGAAGATATTGCTATTGAAAAAGAATCCATGCTAGAAAGAATATATTGTTCTCTAGAGATTACAGAGCGTCACAGAAATAAGTATTCAGTAGATAAAAAGTATTTAGATGATTTAAAGAGTATGGGCTTACGAGCAACTGCGTTTGCAAAAAATGATGAACAGGTAGAAGCTTTTGAGTGGGCTAACCATCCTTGGGGTGTTGGGGTACAGTATCACCCAGAGTTTTTATCTTGTCCTAAGAAACCACATCCTCTTTTTGTAGACTTTATTCGTGCGGCACATGAGAATTCTTTATGCGTAAAAAAAGGCTAAAGGTGTAAAATTGACAGTTTTCAGGAATGTTGTAGGTGTTTATATTTTTATCAGCCTCTTTTGTGCTTGTAGTTTAGACTATTTTGAACAAAAAGATGTTACATCTACATCCCCTGAGTTTGTATTTAACGATGCAACATTTACCAGAACAGAGAACGATGTTTCAACCATACGTGTGACATTGGAAGAACTGGAGCAATACAGCGATGGAGGTTATTCTTTTGTACAGTCACCGAGCTTTACGCTATTTGATTCAGAAGGAAACAGTACTGTAGTTGGTTATTGTGATTTATTGTCCTCTGACACTGAAAAAGATGAGTATACTTTGTACGGAAATGTTTCAATTGTGAGTTATGAGCATGATGCAACTATTAAGGCAAATAATCTGCGGTGGATAGGTGAGGATGAGGTATTCATAGGTACTAGAGATGAAAAGGTTTTTGTTTCTGTTGGGAATCAAGGGGGCGATGGATCTAGTTCTACTTCAAACGAAAAGACAGAATTAGAAGTGGCCGGTTTGGGCTTTTCTGCAAGTAGTGTTGATTTTTCCTACTCTTTTGCAGGCCCAGTTTCAGGGAGCATAATTGAAAACTATTAGTAATTGCCAAATACTACTAAAAAGCGCTTTTTTCAAAACTATAATGATTGTTTTAGTGAGTATAAGCTGTGTTTATGCGGAAACTATCACCTTTTCTGCAAATTCAATGAATGGAACGGTTAATGATAATGCAAATTACACTCGATTAATTGGCAATGCATCGGTAACGACAGATGCAATGGAATTGAATGCTGATGAAATTGAATTGACTGGTGATGATTATCGCTATATTATTGCAAGTGGTGATGTTTCAGGTGTTTATTCTGAGGCCGGTTTTACATTTTCCTGTGATTCAATTCGCTATGATAGAGAAACAAAGATTGCTATTCTCGAAGGAACTGTTTCTATGGTTGATACAGAAAATGATGTTGACCTAAAGGCTCAGTTTATTGAGTACAACCAAACTACAGAGGTTGCGTTAATTCAAATAAATGTAGAAATTATTCAAGGTGAATCTTTTTGTACTGCAGCATTTGCCTTATACCGAAAGGAAAGCCAAATTTTAGAATTAAGCGGAAGCCCTAAAATAACTCAGGGAGAAGATATTTTTCAAGCTCATGAAATTATTTTTAACTTAGAGACAGAAGAAATTACGCTAGTTGGGAGAGTTCAGGGTACTGTTACTGATACAAATAAAGAAGAAAGTTCTCAAGAGGAAAACCAAGATGAGTGAGTTGAGAGTAACGAGTCTCTATAAAAAATTTGGAAAAAAAGAAGTAGTTCGCGGTGTTGATTTCTCTATGGAAAGAGGGAAAGTTGTTGGGCTGTTAGGGCCTAATGGAGCTGGCAAGACAACGATATTTTATATGATAGTTGGGTTTTATACTCCTACTCGGGGGGATGTTTTTTTAGATGATATTTGTATAACAAATCTTCCAATGTACAAACGATCGAGGCTAGGTATTTCTTATTTGCCTCAAGAAGCGTCTGTGTTTAGGAAACTTACTGTAGAGCAGAATATATGGGCTATAATAGAAACGAGAAAAGATTTGCATATAGATGAAAAGCGAGATCTTTTAGAGCGACTGCTAGATGATTTTTCTATAACAAGGCTACGAAAGCAAATGGCCTATACTTTATCGGGTGGCGAGCGACGCAGAACTGAAATTGCACGTGCTTTAGCAACTGATCCAAAGTTTTTGCTTTTAGATGAGCCGTTTGCAGGTATTGATCCTATTGCTGTATCTGACATAAAAGAGGTTGTAAATTTATTGTCTGAAAGAGGTATTGGGGTATTAATAACAGACCACAATGTGCGTGCTACTCTTGATATTACTAATCAGGCAATAATTATCAACCAAGGTGAAATTCTCGTTTCAGGGACTCAAGAGGACATTTTAGAAAGCGAAATAGCGCGTAAAATTTATCTTGGAGATGAATTCGAAATGTAACAAAAAGGCAAAAGAACTGTGCCTTTTGCCTTTATATTGCCGTATTAACTTGAAGCCTTGTCTGAGGCGCCCTCATTAACATATTTTTTTAGCTGCATAGTCGCAACTTTTACATTTGATATTACAGAAGGTCCACCTACGCAACCACCTTCACATGCCATAACTTCTACTAGATTTGGTGTTTCGTCTGTGATTGGAGTTTGACCAGCTTGAATTTTTCCATAGCTAGCGAGCAGCTTCATACCAGCCTTATCTAATCCATTAATAACAGATGCTTTTAGCTTTTCTGGTTGCTTTAATCGCAATCGAACTGCTTCTGCAACTCCGCCAGTGACAGCAAAATTTCTTCCAGATGCGGTCGGTATTATTGAACCAGGAGCTGCATCAACAGCGCCAATTTCGATTCCTTTGGCGATAAAAAAGGCTCCCATTTCTTCAACTGAAAGTACATAATCGACTAAATCATCATCCATACCCTCTCTGCGTTTTGCTAAGCATGGGCCAATGAATACAGTGATGCAGTTTG
>CAYJOZ010000063.1:0-8946 GCA_964371925.1 uncultured Treponemataceae bacterium
CTGCAGGTGGAGTCTCTAGAATGAGTGACCCAAAGCTTATTAAAGAAATTCAAAAAGCAGTTACCATTCCCATTATGGCAAAATGTCGTATAGGACACTTTGTTGAAGCTCAAATTTTACAAGCACTTGAAATTGACTATATTGACGAAAGTGAAGTGCTTACTCCAGCAGATGAAATATATCATATTAACAAGGCAGAATTTAATGTGCCTTTTGTGTGTGGCGCAAAAGACCTTGGAGAAGCTTTACGGCGAATAAATGAAGGTGCAGCAATGATTCGAACAAAGGGTGAGCCTGGAACTGGTGATGTTGTGCAGGCGGTGACGCACATGAGAATGATGCAGCGAGAAATCAGGAAAATTACTGCTCTTTCAAAAGATGAGCTTTATAATACTGCAAAAGAGCTTCAAGTACCGTATGAGCTTGTTATGTACGTTCATGAAAACGGCAAGCTTCCTGTTGTAAACTTTGCAGCAGGTGGGGTAGCAACTCCTGCAGATGCTGCTTTAATGATGCAACTAGGTGCAGAAGGTGTGTTTGTTGGTTCAGGTATTTTTAAAAGTGGCAACCCACAAAAACGAGCAAACGCAATTGTAAAAGCAGTTACAAACTTCAATGACCCTAAAATATTGGCTGAAATTTCAGAAGACCTTGGTGAAGCTATGGTTGGTATAAATGCCGATGAGATTCAATTGTTGATGGCTGAGCGCGGAAAATAATGACTTGTGCAGTTCTCGCCGTTCAAGGCGCTTTTATTGAGCATGTTACTATGCTCAATACTTTAAAAGTAGATACTTTCGAAATTAGAAAGCTAGCAGACCTTGATAAAAATTTTGATGGCCTCATTCTTCCAGGTGGTGAAAGTACTGTAATGGGAAAACTGCTTCATGAACTTGAGCTATTTAATCCACTTAAAAAGCTCATTGAAAATGGGCTTCCTGTGTTTGGAACATGTGCTGGTATGATATTACTTGCAAACAAATTGCACGATGATGAAACCGTTCATTTTGGTACTATGGATATCGAAGTAAAGCGAAATGCGTATGGAAGGCAACTTGGAAGTTTTAATACCGAAAGTACTTTTGCAAGTAAAATTGTAGAAATGCCTTTTATTCGCGCACCTTACATTGTGCATGCAGGAAACGATGTAGAAGTGCTTTCTGTTGTTGATGGCAAAATTGTTGCCGCAAGACAAGGAAATAAGCTTGTTACAGCCTTTCATCCTGAAGTAACAAAAGACACAAGCGTGCATGAGTACTTTTTGGATATGATTGGGTAACAATTTTATCTTGATTATTTTTTTATTCTCATGTACTATTATTATACTACATATTTTTTGAGGATAAAATGATGATAAAAGTTGCAACAATTGCAGGCTCAGATGCTTCTGGTGGAGCAGGTTTAGAAGCCGATTTAAAAACATTTCAAGAGTATGGCTTATACGGAATGACGGCTGTTACGCTTATTGCTACAATGGATCCAGATAATAATTGGGGACATGGTGTTTTCCCTATTGATGAAAACACTTTAAGAGAACAACTTAAAACGATTTTTAAGGGTGTTGGAGTAGAGGCATGCAAAACAGGTATGCTTGGGACAGATTACGCCGTAGAACTAGCGAGAGAGTTTATAACAGATTACAATGTAAAAAAATATGTACTAGACCCTGTAATGGTGTGTAAAGGTGCTGATGAAGCATTGAATCCAGGTTTAAATGAGGCTGTTATTAGTAAGCTCCTTCCTCTTTGTGAAGTTACTACGCCAAATCTATTTGAAGCCGGTCAAATTGCGGGAATGTCATCTCCTAAAACCGTAGTAGAGATGGAAGAAGCTGCAAAAATAATTCACTCAAAAGGTGCTAAAAATGTTTTTATTAAAGGTGGCTCAAAGGTAGCAAAACTTGAAGGACTTGCAACTTCTATAGATATCTTCTTTGACGGAAATACAATGGAGCGCATTGAAGCACCTCTTTTAGACACCGAATGGACTCATGGAGCAGGCTGTACAACGGCTGCAGCCATTACTTCAGGTCTCGCAAAAGGTCTTTCAGTGAAGGAAGCAGTGAATTTAGCTAAAAAGTTTATTAGTGCAAGTTTATCTAACTCTTTTGCTCTTAATAAATGGGTAGGACCTGGAAATCCGAGTGCTTGGAGAAAAGAAGTTTTCGGGTAAAAGGTAAAAAAAATAACACTGCGTTGACCTTCATAGTTTTGGGAATACCGCAGGGATATAAAAGACTATTTTCGAATGTAGTGAGTTTCATTTTAGGATGTACTACTATCAATGGAAGAGGGTTGATTTCTGAATTAATCAGGAGTCAGCCCTTTTTTTACTTTAAAATAATTAAACAAAAATTAATTAAAGGGGTTGACAAGCTTAGAATTATAGGTTACTATTAATAGAAACGTTACTACAAGTAGTAACTTATAAGTATGAACTTAAAAATTAGTTAAAAGGAAAAGCAATGAAAGATTATTTTAAGGAATTCCCTGCAAAAGATGGTTTTTTTGGAGAGTATGGTGGGTCATTTATTCCACCACAATTACAATCGGAAATGGAACGAATTACTGAGGCATATTTTTCAATTAGTAAATCTCATGAGTTTATCTCGGAACTTCGCAGTATTAGAAAGCATTTTCAAGGTAGGCCTACACCTGTTTACTTTTGTAAAAATCTTTCTAACGAGACAGGTGGTCGCATTTATTTAAAGCGTGAAGACTTAAATCATACTGGAGCACACAAGCTTAACCACTGTATGGGCGAAGGACTTTTAGCGCGCTATCTTGGTAAAAAGAAGTTAATTGCAGAAACAGGTGCTGGACAACATGGTGTGGCTCTTGCAACAGCTGCTGCATACTTTGGATTAGAGTGTGAAATTCATATGGGTGAAGTAGATATTGCAAAAGAACATCCAAACGTTGTTCGCATGAAGTTACTCGGTGCAAAAGTTGTGCCAGTAACACATGGTCTTAAAACCCTTAAAGAAGCGGTTGACTCTGCTTTTGAAGCATATTTAAAAGATCCTGTAAGTACAATTTACTGTATTGGAAGCGTTGTTGGTCCTCATCCTTTCCCTATGATGGTTAGAGACTTTCAAAGGGTAATAGGGATAGAATCTCGAGAACAATTTTTTGAAATGACGGGTGAACTTCCTGATACTGTGGCCGCCTGTGTTGGTGGCGGTTCTAATGCTATGGGTATTTTTTCAGGATTTTTAGCAGATGAAGATGTGAAGCTCGTTGGGATAGAACCAAGCGGACGTTCACTTAAAATTGGGGATCATGCGGCAAGTCTTTCGTATGGTACTCCCGGAGTACTTCACGGATTTAAGAGCTATCTTTTACAAGATGAAAAAGGAGAACCAAATCCTGTGTACTCGATAGCTTCAGGCCTTGACTATCCAGGAAGTGGACCAGAGCATTGTATGCTTAAAGATACTGGACGTATACAGTATGAAACAGCCAATGATAAAGATTGTCTAGATGCCTTCTATACGCTTAGCCGAAAAGAAGGAATTATTCCAGCACTAGAAAGCTCTCATGCCGTTGCGTACGCAATGCGATATGCGCGAGAGAATCCAACAAAATCAATTTTAGTAAATCTTTCTGGCCGAGGCGATAAAGATATAGACTTTGTAGTAGATAATTACGGAACTGGTGAATAAGAAAGAAAATCGCTTGTCTCTGTTGCTAGAACGCTGAATAAGCATTGCTTATTCGGTGTCCTAGCGAGTTTGTTCAGAAATGATTTTACTTTCGTTGTAAGCATCGCATTACATTCAGGGTAACCACTGATGTAGGCGATTTTTTTTGTATATACAGAGAATTACTATCTTAACTTGATTTTTATATCTATTTAGGGTAGTATACCTATGTACATAAAGCCTTAAAAACCGAAGTTTTAAAGGTGCCCAATTAATTTAAATGAGGTCTAAAATGAACTACGCAGAAGAATCTTTAAAAAAACATAGAGAATGGAAAGGCAAAATAGACATTAATGTTACTGTTCCTGTAAAAACAAAAGAGGACCTATCGTTAGCATACACTCCTGGAGTTGCAGAGCCTTGCTTAGTAATAGAAAAGGACATTGATGAAAGTTATAATTTAACAGGCCGTGGAAATATGTGTCTCGTTGTAAGTGACGGAACAGCTGTTTTAGGCCTTGGGGACATTGGACCTGAAGCATCAATGCCCGTTATGGAAGGAAAGTGCGTACTTTTTAAAGCATTTGGAAACGTTGATGCATTTCCAATGTGTGTAAAGACAAAAGAAGTTGATGAAATTGTAAATATTATCTATTCTATTTCTGGTAGTTTTGGTGGGGTGAACTTAGAAGATATTTCTGCTCCTCGATGTTTTGAAATAGAAAAAAAATTGAAAGAAAAATGCGATATTCCTATTTTTCATGACGATCAACACGGAACAGCGGTTGTTACCGTTGCAGGGCTTTTGAATGCGCTAAAAGTTGTTGGGAAAAATAAAGAAGATGTTAAAATTGTTGTAAATGGTGCAGGGGCTGCAGGTATTGCAAATACAAAACTACTACTTGCTTGTGGTTTTAAACATATTATACTTGCTGATAGAACAGGTGCTGTATATCAAGGGCGAAAAGATGGTATGAATGCCATAAAAGATGAAATAGCTCTTGTAACAAACCCTGAAAAAAAATCAGGAAGTCTTGCTGATATTCTAAAAGACTCAGATGTATTTATTGGGGTAAGCGCACCTGGTACAGTCACCGCCGACATGGTTAAAACCATGAAAAAGGATGCGATTATTTTTGCCTGTGCAAACCCAACTCCCGAAATTTTCCCAGATGAAGCAAAAGAAGGAGGTGCTGCTGTTATCGCTACAGGTCGCAGTGACTTCCCAAATCAAATTAACAATGTTTTAGCTTTTCCTGGAATATTCCGAGGTGCATTTGATGTTAGAGCAAGCGATATAAATGATGACATGAAAGTTGCTGCTGCTATGGCAATTGCGGATCTTGTAAGTGAAAGTGAACTCGCACCAGATTATATTGTTCCTGCTGCTTTTGATGAAAGAGTAGGTACCGCTGTTGCAAAAGCTGTAGCTGAGTCTGCTAAAAAATCAGGGGTTGCACGGCTATAATTCCAAATTACGAATGCCTAATTAGGAGTTAAACTGTAGTGCAGTCTGTCATTTTGACTCTACTTTTATCTGACAAAGTTTGTCATTCTGACTCTGCTTTCAGTTGGCGAAGATTATCATTCTGACCTTACTATCTGATGGACTACTGGAAGAATCTTACATTAGGAATTAGGAATTACAAATTAGGGATTATTTAGGCTTGTTAAAATAACAATTTGCATATATAATATATATAGGATTTAATTACAAAATGGTAGAAAAAAAAACATTATGGCATGGTAGATTTGCTGAAGGACCTGACGCAGAAGCTATTGCTTTTGAAACTTCAATACACGTAGATTCTCGCCTAGTTTTTGATGATATTCAAGGAAGTATTGCTCATGTAACTATGCTTGGAGATACAGGGATTATTCCTTTAGATGATGCAAAGGCAATTTCAAAAGAGCTTTCTACTATTGCAATTCAAGTTGCCGATGGTAGTCTTGCTATAGATGAAAATGCTGAAGATATTCATTCTTTTATTGAAGGTGTTTTAACTGATAGGCTTGGAGATGTTGGCAAAAAAGTTCATGCTGGTCGAAGTAGAAATGATCAAATAGCACTAGACGAAAGACTCTATCTTCGACACGCAATTCCCGATTTAGGCAATAGACTTCTAACACTGATTAGCACCCTGACAGAAATAGCATCTAAACATACAAAGACAATTATGAGTGGATATACACACCTTCAAAGAGCTCAGCCTGTAACGCTTGCTCATCATCTTTGTGCATGGTCTTGGATGTTAAAACGGGATTATGAGCGTTTGCAAGATTCCTTAAAAAGAATTGATTTTTCTCCACTTGGCGCAGGTGCCTTAGCGGGGAGTGGCCTTCCACTTGACCGTCATGCTGTTGCTAAGACTTTAGGCTTTTCAGATGTAACGCATAATTCTATGGACACTGTTTCAGATAGAGATTATTGCATTGAAATGACGGCTGCTTTTTCTTTAATTATGACACACTTGTCACGATTTTGCGAAGAAATTATTATTTGGGCTACTGAAGAGTTTAAGTTTATAGAACTTTCTGATCGATGGTCAACTGGGTCTAGTATTATGCCCCAAAAAAAGAACCCTGACTTTGCAGA
The DNA here is from genome assembly GCA_964371925.1 of uncultured Treponemataceae bacterium. GTDB lineage: Bacteria > Spirochaetota > Spirochaetia > Treponematales > Treponemataceae > CAYJFX01. The sequence goes on from CAYJOZ010000063.1 coordinate 6,240, forward strand.
ATTGATACGAGGTAGAACTGGTAAAGTATATGGAAATCTCGTTTCTCTTTTAACAATGATGAAAGCATTACCGTTATCGTATAATCGCGATTTACAAGAAGATAAGGAAAGCTTTTTTGGTGCTTATGATACCGTTATGTCTTGTGTTGAAATTTTTACGAGAATGATTGCAACTGTAACATGGAATACAGAGAAAATGTATCAATCTTGCATCGGAGGATACGCAAATGCAACCGATTTTGCAGACTATCTTGTAAAAAAAGGTATGCCATTTAGAACAGCGCACGAAGTTGTTGCTGGAGCTGTTAGGATTTGTATTGAAAAGGGAATAAATCTTGAAGATTTACCTATAGATAATTATAAAGAGTTATCTGAATTAATTTCAGATGATGTTTATGCATATGTAAAGATCGATGCTTGCGTTGCACATAAGTGTGTTGCTGGAGGTCCTGCGCCAGAGCGTGTTGCTGAACAACTAGCATCTTTAAGAAGTTTTTGCATAGAAGAAAAAAAATGTGCTGACATACATGGAAAGGGAAGTGAAAGCTAATCGAATATTTTTAATTCTTGGAATACTTTTGTTTTTTGCATTTTTATTCCATGGATATGTTTATATTAATACTCAATACTCATTTTTTAGCCACGCATTTTCACCGTGGGTATATAATCTAGCAGGTTTTTTAATTATACTTAGCTCCCTTATGTGTTTTGTTCGGTATATTGCAGAACGTAATTACTATCAAGATGTAACTCCTACTGATGATGAATATGATAACTTACAAGTGGTTTTGCATGATGCAGTAAGTAATGGTTTTAGAGAAAGTGAAACTACTTTAGCGCAAACTAATTGTACATCTGAGCAAAATGAAAACGAAATGCCAGCAGTTCCAAGCATTGCTGAAACTACGGCTGCAATAGATTTTAATCAGCTAGAAGAAGACTTGCTGACTTCAACTAAAATGGAATCTTTGTTTGAAGTAGCAACACAATGGATACTTACAAATCTTACTGTATCATACGTAGCTTTTTCGAACATTACTGCTAACGACAAGCTTAGTATAGAGTATTATAAAGAAATTGTACCAAGTGAAGTATATTTAGTAGAAGCTGTAGCAGAAAGAAGTGATAATATAGGTGGAAAGGGTAACGTATGCCATGGGGATCATTCTATTTCAGTTCCGTATTTTAAAAAAGGTGAAATTTTTGGATTTGTTTTTATTGGCTTTAATAAAACAGAAGACGGTTTTGAAAAACTTGACACAAAATACTTGCCGCCCTTTATTCGAATTCTCAGCACTGCTTGCTTAGTTATAGAATTAGCAAAAACCAAAGAGCAGCGAAGTTCACTTCAAAAAGCGTTTTCAAGTTATGTACCCTCTGCTATTGTTGACTTATTTGAGCATGATCCATCTGTATTGAAAATTGGTGGGGAATATGAAAATCTAACAATTATGTTTACAGACTTAAGAGAGTTCACCACTCTTTCTGAAACTATGGCACCAGATGTGCTTATTACCGTATTAAATGAATATTTTAGCGAAATGAGCGGAGTTATTGAAACATTTGGCGGCACCGTCTCTAAACTTGTAGGCGATGGTATTCTTGCCTTCTTTGGTGGACCAGGTGGGGCGGGAAGTAATCACGCTGAAAAATGCTGTGAAGCAGCGCTTACAATGAAAAAATATGAAGAGATTCTTAATGCTAAGCTTATTGCAAGTGGTAAAATTAAAGATCCATTATATACAAGGATTGGAATAAGTACTGGAAAGGTAATTCTTGGGAATATAGGCTCTGAAAAGCGTCTAGATTATACAGTTATGGGGCCAGAAGTAAACTTAGCTTCACGTATAGAAGAAGCAAATAAAAAATGTGGAACTGCAATTCTTATTAGCTACGAAACATTTTTAGCTGTACGAAATAGTTTTGAATGTAGGCGGGCTGCTTTTATTAAATTAAAGGGATTTTCCCGCTCTGTGTATCTTTTTGAATTATTATCAAAAAGCAAAACAGAAGATGAAGAAAAAATGTTGCTCGCAAATGATCTTGCAGACCTTCTTGGTATGAATGCAGAAAACTTGTTAGTTACAGACACGAGTGCAAAGAAACATGTCCCTGCTCATGCAATTCCTGCAAATGCACCAGTTATTTCGGATGATGACCTAGAAGAATTTGAAGATGCAGAAGATCTTGAAGAATTAGAAGAACTTGATTAAATATAAAAAACTCACTAAAAATAGCAGAAAACACTAAACTAAAATTTTAAAAAACCGAAAATATACATATGGGATGGGGAACTATATTTCCCCGGGGAGATTTATATGACAGGTTTTTCAAAATCAGTTGACTTATTACACAGAGCTCTTGATGTAAGTTCTATGCGCTATCAAGTCACTGCAAACAATTTAGCAAATTCTGAAGTGCCTAATTTCAAAAGAACAGATATTAATTTTGAAACTGAATTAAAAATGGCGCTTGATTCTGAAAAGTACGCTAATCAATCACTACAACTACAAACCACAGACCCAAGACATATTACAAATAATACTGTAATTGACTATCAAACTGTTGAGCCACGTCGTGTAACAGATTATCTTTCAACAGTAAAAGCAAATGGGAATAACGTAGATGCAGAACAAGAAGCAATGAATGTATTAAAAACACAAATGAATTATCAATTGCTTACTCAATTACAAAATTTTCAATTTTC
>CAYJOZ010000064.1:0-8918 GCA_964371925.1 uncultured Treponemataceae bacterium
ATGTGATTGACACATCAAAAGACATGGGGCCATTAGAGTACATTCATGGCTATGGCAACCTTATTCCGGGGTTAGAAAAAGAACTAGAAGGGAAGAAGGCTGGGGACAGTTTAACTGTTGCTATTAAGCCAGAAGATGGATATGGCGAATATTCTGATGAATTGGTTGTTGAAGTTCCAAAGGCAAACTTTGAAGTTGATACAGAGATTCAAGTTGGTATGCAATTTGAAGCTGGTCCTAGAATTGTTACTGTTACAAAAATTGAAGGTGATACTGTAACAATTGATGCAAATCATGAACTTGCAGGGCAAACACTTCATTTTGATGTAAAAATTGACTCTGTTCGAGAAGCTACTAAGGACGAAATTGCAGCCCTTTTGGCATCTGATGGCGGATGTGGTTGTGGTTCTAGCGGTTCTGAGGGTGGTTGTACTCCATCTGACTGTTCAAGTTGTGGCGGCGGATGCGGCTGTTAGTTGATAGGTAATTACGTACGAGAAAAGCAGGTTTTATTCCTTGGGTTATAAAACCTGCTTTTTTTATTTTTGGTGTATTGCTATGATAGTTTTTTTGTTGTTTGTTCTTTAATTATTAACGCTGATATTTCTTCTGGGCTCATGCCTGTTGTTTGAATTGTGATATCTGCAATAGAGCTGTATTCTCTGCTTCTTTTTCTATATTGTTCATAGAATACTTCTCGCATTTCTTCCTCACTTTTTGGGTCTGCGCTCATAAAAGTTGCAGGGATGCTATTTAATTCTTTAGATGTTTCTAATATTCGCTCAAATGCTACGTGGTTTGGAACTTCAAGGTATACAAATATAGCTACATCATGCAGTACTTCTATTGCTGCTATGTTATCGCAGATTCCTCCTCCAACAGCAACTATTGCTTTTATGCCATTTTTACCATCGATTACATTTTTAGAAGCTTCGCGAAAAAAAAGGCATGCGTCAGTTTCAGCTTTTTGGAATGCTTTTACGCCTTCGCTTGAGTACAATGCTCTGCATGTTTTACCAGTCTGCTTTTCGATTATATGATCTATGTCAAAAAAGGGAATTGATAAGGTATTTGCGAGAACCTGGCCTGTTGTTGTTTTACCTGAATGCTTAACACCAATTAATACTATACATTTATCCATGCGTATACTATAGTCGAAATGTCTCTTTTTGAATAGTAGTTTATTGCATTAAAGTTATAATTAGGATATGATGAGTATATGAGTTTATTTTTATCTCTTGCAATTTGCTTTATTCCGCTGATTGTTGGTATTACTATTTGCCTTATATTTGTGAAAGAGTTTAAGGTTGTATATGCACTTTTGGCAATACTATTTGGGCTTATAGCAATTATATTGATTATTGTTGTTCGAACAGCTGTGAATGATTTATCTGAGTTAGTACCCTTATCATTACAGGGATATGTTGGATTGTTAATAACAGTAATCCTTTTTGCTTTAATTGAAGAGCTTGTAAAAATGGTCTTAATTTTTTTGTTTCCAAAAAAAATAGATTCACTTGAAATTTTTATGATCACCTGTTTAATGTTAGGTTGTACAGTCGGCTCTTTTGAGACGGTGATGTATTTAGTTACTGGAATTTCTGAAACTATTCCAAGGTTATTTACTGCTGTAGTTGTGCATATGTTATGTGCGTTATTGTCTGGTTTTTTTGTTTGGGCTTCTCGAAAAAAATATAGATTTGTGCGAGCTTTTTTAATGTCATTTGTGTTACATGGTATATACAATTACTTTGCAGGGTTAAATACATTTTTGTGGTGGTTCTCGATAGTAACAATACTTTTCGCGCTTATGAAATGCCGAATATATTATGCAACTTTTAAAGAAAAACAAGTAAGTGAAACAATACTATCTTGACGAAAGGTTTTCTTTTATGGTATACTTCTGAAGTGGCGATTGCTACTAAATAATCGGGCCTATAGCTCAGTTGGTTAGAGCAACGGACTCATAACCCGTTGGTCCTTGGTTCAAGTCCAAGTGGGCCCATAAATGAAAAGCTAAATCTGTAATGATTTAGCTTTTTTGTGTTTAAATGATAGGGCGATACTTTATTCTTTCTTTTGATTCTGCTGGGTGATTGTATTATGATAATAAGTGAATCATTCTATTTTTCTGCATTTTTAATTATTCGAACCATTCGAATAATACCAGTTGCTATCATTAGCGTATTGAAAATGCCGAGTATTATGTTTATATACAGTGGGAAAAACATCATAGCACTAAAAGCAATAAACGTTTCCGTTCTTTCTACAATGCCGATGTCATAATGCATACCTTTATTGCTTGTGTTTTTGAATAAAGCTCCTGCAACAACAAATGTTGAATAATTAAACATCATTCCTATATAAAAAAGGAAGTACATAAGGGCAAATTGAGGCATAAAAATATAAAATGAAAAAATAACTACCGTTTCAACAACCCTATCAAAAACTAAGTCTAAAAAGGCACCTACTTTTGAACTTTTGCCAGTTAGTCTTGCAACGGTTCCATCAAATACATCTAGGGCGCCAGAAACCCAAAGCAAGGCAAATGCCAAAACTGTTTTACCCAATGCAATACATAAGGCAGATAATAGCCCTACAATAAAAGCAATGATGGTAATTACATTTGGATGAAGCTTTGTTAATTTAACTGATATAACAAAGGCATCAAATGCTCGTTGAATGTGTGAGCGGATATTAGTATCAATCATAAAAGCTTCCTTCTCACTATTTTACTAATGAGCGATTGCTGCCAAGCCTTTACATTTTTCTTCAACTCTTTAATAGCGAGAAATTTAACTATTTCACCTTGCACAGGATACTGGTAAATGACTGAAAGAGCATCTGCTAACGTTAGCTTCTTTGTTACCATTAAGGATAGTTGCACAATCATTTCTCCTGCATGTTCTCCTACAATGGTTGCACCAACCACTTGACCTTTCTTATTTAAAATTATTTTTACAAAGCCATTTCGATCATCATCTGCTTTTGCCTTATCGGTTTCCGAAAGGGGAAGAGTGTGGGTCTGATATCCTTTGCCTATTGCATCTTTTTCTAAAATTCCAACATGCGCAACTTCCGGAAGTGTGAATGTTGTCCAAGGAAGGTTGTAATAGTTTGTTTTGAAAAGGGGTGCTATTAACGCATTCTTTACTGCAATTGATGCTTCGTATGATGCTGTATGAGTAAAGAGATATTTTCCTCGAACATCTCCACAAGCATAAATATTTTTTATAGAAGTTTGAAGTTTATCATTTACCGCAATGAATCCTCTAGAATCTACTTTAATTCCAACTTGCTCTAAACCTAGATTATTAGTGTTAGCCCTTCTGCCCAAAGCGACAAGCAGCACGTCAAAATCTATTTCTGTTAGCTGTCCATTTGATTCATATATAATAGTTTTTTTATTTTCTTGTGCGTGAATTTTGTCAATTTTTGCATTTAGATGTATTTTTACCCCATCGTGCTCTAAGGCTTTACTCATATATGTAGCAACTTCGCCCTCGTCTTTAGGGAATAAAGTTGTATTTCTGTCAATAACATGTACTTCACTGCCAAGTTGGGCAAAGCCTTGTCCCAGCTCGAGTCCGATGGGGCCAGCACCAAGGACTACCATTTTTTTTGGAAGTGTTCGTAAAGAAAAAATAGTTTCATTTGTAAAATAATCTACTTTTTCAAGACCAGGGATAGAAGGAATTCTTGCGGTAGATCCCGTTGCAATAATAATTTTTTTGCTGTAATAGAGATTTTCATCAACTTGGACGCAATTGCGTTCTATCAGTTTTCCATGACCAAGAACTACTGTGGCACCTAAAGAGGTAAAGCGTTCAACAGAGTCATGGGGTGCAATCTCGTCAATTACTGCTTGCACTCTATCCATAATGGATGACAGAGATACTTTTGTGTTATCGGCTGTAATACCGTAGCTCGAAGCTTTTTTAATTAAATGGGCTGTGTGGCAGGATTTTAAGAAAGTCTTACTGGGTACGCAACCGTAATTTAGGCAGACGCCTCCCATCTTACGGTTTTCTATTAAAAGTACTTTTGCACCAAGTGCACAGGCAGTGGCAACAGTTACTAGGCCTCCGCTACCTGCTCCAATAACAATTAAATCAAATCTGTTGTTCATATGTATCCTCCATCGAAAGTTGTTAAAAAAAATATACATAGACTATGAACTCTAATGTTATATTATACCAGTACCTGCTTTACGGTGTCAAATAAAATTTCAATAAATAAAGTGAACCTTTGCAAAAAAAGCTCCATTGCATGTTTTAAGGAAATGTGTTAATGTGTTCTCTCAAGGTAGTTATGCTTTAAAGAATATGTACTAAAGTCGTGTTTTTATTGAAAGCTGCTTTTGAAAGGGAGACGGAAATGAAAAAAATAATCTTATGTGTATTTGTAGGTATTGCATTTATGTTTGTTGCCTGTGGAAAGCAAACAACTGACGTAACTATGAACGAGCGATACGTTGAAGTAGTAAAGGCCTATCAGTTTGAAGAACTAGCAGAAAACACTGTTCAAAATGAAGATGGATCTGTTACGTATACTATTGCTAATTCATCTTTGAAGCAGATTTCAGAACAATTATCAACAAATCTAAAAGAGAGTACAGATGCATTTGTAGACTACATACATGAAGCTAATCCAGACATCGTAGTTGAAATTTCTTTTAATGAAGATGCAACGGTGCTTGAAGGAACTGTAACAGATGCCTTTGGTGCAGCAAATGGAATGTTCCTCCTATTATTACAATCATATGCAGATATTGTAGCAACACAAATTATATCCGGGATAGAACCGAGTGGGCTTACTCTAAAAATGACTGATGCAGAGACAGGAGAGCTTTTCGAAGAAGTACTACCTTTCTAATAAAGATTAAAAAAAATCAATAGTAATTTTGGGTCCTTACAATATTGTAATGGACCCATTTTTTTTACAAGAATGAGTTTATCTTTTTATAGGGTTTTCCCAATTCCAATTAGTGTAAATAATTTGGGCAACAATTATTTCGCCGTTGGGTGTTTCAGAAAAGCCTGCAATAGCATTCCCCTTTCTGAAAGTAGGCTCAAAATACTGTTTTTCTTTTGGTATGGCATTTGGCCCAGATATACCCATTTCAGTTTGAGTGTCAGTTATTATCCATGTGCCATTAGAGAGCTGAAAGCTTTTTCCGTCTTTACTAACCTCTGAAATAATTCCTTCTATATTAACGATGACATCCATCATGATCTGCGATTCTTGTTGCGCTTCTTCTATATAGTTTTCTTTTGAAGTTGTTTCTGTGTTAAGTTCCGGTACTATTGAAGCGCAGCTTATAAAGAATGTCAGTACAAGTACAAGTAGTAATAGAATAGTTTTCATTTTTCCTCCATCTTTATACTATATGATACCACAAGTTTTATTTTTTTGCTGAAAAAAATAACGAAAATTTACTTAAGATATAGCTATACATTTTTTATAAGTGATATAAAGTACCTTGATAAGAATCTCAGAATGGACACTTATAGTAATAAATAAAAATCTAGAAAGGATTTCAAAAAAACAACACTTGACTTATTTTGCAAATAGCGATAACCTTAGTTAAGAGGTTCAAATGAATTTTTACATGAAAAGAGAAAATGTTGAGCAGTATAAAAGCATGCTTGATGATTATGACCCAATGCCAATAATTAATACACTTGAGAAATTTATCAAACCAGGTGATACGATTTTGGAGTTGGGTATGGGTGCAGGAATAGATTTTGATATTCTTTCTAGAAAATATTCAGTTATAGGCACGGATAATTCTCCTATTTTTATTGAGGATTATAAACGTGAGCATCCTAGTGCCGATGTGCGCGTTGTTAATGCCACTAGCATTAAGATAGATGAAAGAGTCGATTGTGTTTTTTCTAATAAAGTACTTCAACATTTAACTAAAAACGATTTCATTGAATCTTTATCACAACAAAAAAAAGTTCTAAAAGATGCAGGCGTCGTTTTTATGACTCTGTGGTACGGAGAATATCGAGAAGAAATTATGTTTGATGGTGAACTTAGATTTTCGTATTATACTGAGGCTGATATAGAGTCGATAGTAAAAGGGAAATATGAAATTCTTTCAATGGAGCGTTATTCAGAAATGGGGGAATGCGACTCGATGGTTGTTGTGTTGAGAAGTTTATAATTAAAAGAATCTTTTTGCAAAATCAACGCATACACAAAATAGACAAATTTTTGCGAAATGCATTGAAATACTAACTTTTTTATGATATAGTCAGTTTGATATTTAAATATCAATTTTTTTAGATACTGGAGAAATTATGAAAAAAGTGGTAACCCTTGGAGCGTTATTGATTGTTGGTATGTTTATTATATCATGCACAACTATGGGTGTAAGTAAAACTATGGGTGCAGATGCTCCTATAGGAATTATTAGTGCAATGACTGTAGAAATTGAATATTTATTAACTCAAGCAGATATTGACCGAGTTGAAGAAATTGGAGGTGTAGAATACCATGTGGGTCGCATTGCCGGAAAAGATATTGTATTAGTGCAAGCCGGAATCGGAAAGGCCTTAGCCGCTGCGGGAACTGCAACACTTATTAATGAATTCAATGTATCATCAATTATTTTTACCGGAATCGCAGGTGGTGTAGCAGATGAAACATCAATTACTGATGTTGTTATTTCAACAGCACTTGTTACACACGACTATGGCGATGAAACAAATGATGGTTTTGTATGGGAACCAAATGCTGGCATAGATGAGACTGGGTTAATTCCTGCTGACGCTATGCTCATTGAAAAAGCATATGAAGCTGCTGTTTTAGTTTGTGGAGAAGATAAAGTTTTTAAAGGTGTTATTGCAACAGGAGATCAATTTGTTGCAAGTGAAAGTACTGTACGTTTTTTACAAGAAAAGTTTAATGCATATGCTACTGAAATGGAAGGATCTTCTATTGCACGTGTTGCATACCAATACGGTGTACCATATGTTGTAATTAGAAGTCTTTCTGATAAAGCTGACGGGGCTGCTCATGATGCATATGACAACTGGTTTAAAATTGCATCTGATAACTCAGGAAAAATTGTTATTTCATTGCTTGAATCATTATAAGATACTTATGTAGATGAAAAACCGTACATGTTTAAAACATAGTACGGTTTTTTTTATAGGAGTTTTTCAAATACTCCCTTTAAATCTTCTTTTTCAATTTTGCATGATTTTCTGTCATAACTTAATAAGCCATTTGTTTCTTCTTCTACATCTGAAAGTTGTGTATAAATACTTGCACAAAGTCCTTGTCGTTTTGCAAAAACTATTTGGTTATCAAATAAATCTTTTACAGCCTTTACAAAGTCTGTGCGTGTTTGCAGCTTTTTGTAACTAAAGGTTTTTTCTTGCCCTGTACCGGTTTGTTCTTTGTATGAAAATCCCCCAAACTCACTTAAAATAACACCGCGCTTTTTTTTATCGTTTCTAAACTTGTACGGTCTAAAATAAATATGAAGGCTTTTAAAGTCACCTATTCCTTGGTCGTGCCAGCCGCTTGCATGGTCAATAACACGCGTTGGATCGAGTTTTTTTGTGAGTTTATAGGCTTTGTTTGCATCAAATTGGCCCCATCCTTCATTGAAAGGAACCCAAAGTACAATTGAAGGGCAATTTTTAAGTTGGAGAATCATCTCTTCATATTCTTTCCAAAATTGTTCTCTGCCTTCTTTGTCTTCTCTAGCAAATGCTTTGTAATTTGAGTCTTTGATTCTAAAAGGTAAAAATGCAGGAGCTGTAATTGTTGAAAGTTTATAGTTTCCGCCACCATTTATCATGTCTTGCCATACAAGCATTCCGATTTTATCACAATGGTAGTACCAACGCATTGGTTCGACCTTAATATGTTTTCGTAATGTATTAAATCCGAGTTCCTTCATTTTTTCTATATCGTACTTTAGGGCTTCATCGCTGCATGCGGTATACAATCCATCTGACCAATACCCCTGGTCAAGCACGCCGTTGTTAAAATATTCTTTGCCATTTAAAAAAAGCCTCTTTATTCCACTTGCATCTTCTTGAATGGTCATTTCTCTCATAGCAAAGTAGCTTTTTACAAGATCGTCTTCAAATGTTAGTCGAACATCGTACAAATATGGATTTTCAGGACTCCACGCAGAATAGTTTTTTACGGAAATGGCTACTTGTTTATTTGTGGCAATTTCATGGCTATTGCCATTGAGTGTGCATGTACATTTTCCGTCAATAGTGGTATGAACGGTAATTAGTATTTCTTCATTTTTACAGTTTGGTATAAAATCAACTGTTTGGATGTAATTTTCAGGAACACTTTCTAACCACACCGTTTGCCAGATTCCACTTTGTGGTGTGTACCAAATGCCGCCATGCTTTGTTTTTTGTTTTCCTCTTGGTTGAGTTCCAAAGTCTGATGGGTCTACAACTTGTACCACAATTTCGCATATTTCTTCTATCAAATAAGCGGTAATGTCAAAACTAAAGGCAGTATACCCGCCTTTATGTTCTCCAACCTTTTGATTGTTTACAAAAACTTGTGTATGCCAATCAACGGCGCCAAAGTGAAGAATAACCTTACCTATGTTAAAATTGTTTGTAAGTGTAAGCGTTTTTTTATACCAAAGTGTCTGTGTGGATGTTGGGATGGTAACATTTCCTGAAAGTTCGCATTCAGGTGAAAAGGGAACAAGTATTTTTTCATTATATGCTGAGGGTTTTTCTCCATTAGTTATGGAATAGTCCCAAAATCCGTTTAAGTTTATATATGAATCCCTTTCCATTTGTGGTCGTGGATATTCTTGTAAAATTTTGTTGGTGTCTAGGTTTTCTCCCCATATTGTTTTCATCTAGCTTCTCTCTTCGTGTGTTGAATGTTTCTCTATATAGTATAACACAGTTTTT
>CAYJOZ010000065.1:0-8857 GCA_964371925.1 uncultured Treponemataceae bacterium
ACTATCGGCAACCATTGCAGCATACGAAATGTATATAAAAGAATGGGAAAAAGAAATAAGAGCGTAATAGTGAATCATTTACACAGAAAGCATACACTAATCGAAAAAGCAATAGCTCGTCTCAGTTTTAAAGCGCAAACACTTTTTTTGTGTTTTCCAATACAATGCGAGCAAGATCTTCATTACTAATGCCTAACATATTTGACACAAAGTCATATACATACTTTACCATTATTGGAGTATTTGTTTTTCCGCGCATTGGTGTTGGCGCTAAATATGGTGCATCGGTTTCTAATAAAAGCATATCTTTAGGAATATAATTAATGAGTTCTTTTGTGGTATCGAGCTGATTTTTTTTCGCATACGTTACGGTTCCTGATAATGAAATATAATATCCATAATCCAAAAACATTTTTACTTCATCAATCCCGTATGAATAACAATGTATAATACCCTTTTGCCATCCAATATTTTTTATACAATTGAATGTTTCTACAGGAGCATCACGTGAGTGAACAATTACTGGTAAATCAAGCTTTTTTGCAAGTGCAATTTGCATTTCAAAAAGTTCTTCTTCTGCTGCTAGAATGTCTGCTGCGGGCGCACCATCAATAAATCCTTGTCCATCAGCTTTATTCCAATTTCTATCTAATCCGCATTCCCCAATAGCACATATACTGTGTGTATCCTTATACGATAAAACATTCTGTTCAATTATTTTGACATACTCTTCTCTGCGGGCAATGGACTCTCTGCTTGGCCACAGTCCTGCAGAAAAGTGAAATATTTCGTATGCTCGATGCTTGTCTTCTTTGCATAAATTCGATTCAATAAGATTTTCAATAAAAGCAATATGCTTTGGAAGGTCATGAGCTTCAGTTCCAATATCTAAAACAAACGGTACATTGGTAGTAACTAACTCTTGAACTAAAGATGCCATATCGCATCCTCTTTGCTTAACCATAGTCATATGGCAATGGGTATCTGTAAACATACATAATAATAACATATATTAGACAAAAACTGCAATATGTGTTATACTGAAATTATGAAAGACAAGTTTGAGATATATTTAAAAAAAATGATTTTATCTGCATCAGGGTGGCGTGGGGTTTTTGCAAATAGCCAAGATGAAGAGGACAACACCCCCCAAATAAGCGAAGAACATAAAGCGATAGTTATATTAGCGGCAAAAGCTTTTTCAGAATACATGATTGAAAAAGTTGGAGAAAACTGTTGCTTAGTTGTAGGCACTGATTCTAGACCAACTGGAAAAGCAATAGCTGACGCTATGCTCCATGCAATGATTGCAAGCGGTATCACTATTAGATATGTAGGTATTGTAGCTGCCCCAGAAATTATGTCGTATGCAAAAGAAACAGATGGATTTGTGTATATTTCTGCGAGTCATAATCCTATTGGACATAATGGCATAAAATTTGGTTTTTCCGATGGTGGTGTAATGCCAGGAAATGAAGCAAAAGTTTTAATAGAGAATTTTTTGTCTTTAAGCAATACAGAAGATCCACTACAGATAGCTAATTCAATTTTACAATCTTGCACAAAAGAAGCTTTAACTTCAGTGTATAATGATGAAAAGCAAAATAAAAAAAATTCGTATAAAGCCTATTATGCTTTTAGTAAAGAAGTGATTTCAGGGGAAACTGACAAAGAAAAGCAAAACGATTTTTTTGATATTATACATAAATCACTACAAGAAAAAACGTTAACGGTTGTGTGCGATATGAATGGAAGCGCACGTACAAAGACCATTGATGAGGAGTTTTTTAGTACACAAGGCATTGACTTTGAACCGTTTAATACGCAGGAGATTACACATGCTATAATTCCTGAGGGAAAAAACTTGGAATATTGTGCAAGTAAAATAGAATGCTTACAAAAGAATGGTAGGACAGATGCGCTTTTAGGTTATATGCCAGATTGCGATGGAGACAGGGGAAATATTGTATTTTGGAATAACAAATGTAATAAAGCTGAAATTCTTCAAGCACAAGAAGTTTTTGCTTTAGCAGTACTCTCAGAGCTCTCCTACAACATATATCAATCAGGTGAAGAAAAAGCACATAAACTAGGCATTGCAGTTAACTGTGCAACATCAATGAGAATAGAAGATATTGCAAAAGCATTTAATGCGACAGTCTTTCGTGGTGAAGTTGGAGAAGCAAACATTGTAAACTGCGCACGAGAGCAAAGAGAAAATGGGTACATAATTCCAATTATGGGCGAAGGGTCAAACGGTGGAAATATAACCCATCCTGCAGCGGTACGGGATCCAATAAATACCCTCTTTGCACTCATAAAGCTACTGGTAATACGTTCAACAAGAGAGAAAAAGGGGCTTTTTGAGTTATGGTGCTCAGCGTCAAATCAATTAGATAAATATAAACCTAATTTTACGCTTGTTGACATTTTAACAACGCTACCTCAATATGCAACTACAGGCGTTTCAGAAGAAAGAGCCTTACTAAATATTAAAACCCGTGACCATGTTATACTTAAACAAAATTTTCAAAAAATATTCCAAGAAGATTGGGATAACCGAAAAATTGATATTAAAAACGAATATGGATTTTACTCGTGGGAAGCTTCATGCACTGTGGGTACTAGCGAAACGAAAGGAATAGAAGATTTTGGAGTATCTGGAACTGGAGGATTAAAAATACGGTTTATGGATGAAAATGGCTTTCCTGTTGCATCTATATGGATGCGTGGTAGCGGCACAGAGCCGGTTTTTAGGGTAATGGCAGATATTAAAAATGGTTCTGAAGAATTGGAAAAGAAACTTGTTGCTTGGGAAACTGAACTACTTGAAAAAGCTGACCAAATGTGATATAACTAGGTATATTTTATTTTGAGTATCATACTTATTGATACATAGTTCATGCATTTTGCATATTTATTTTTTTATTAAGGTGGCATACATGGGTGCACGTGGAGAGATTTTTACCACACAAGTTGTTTTAGATAACAGAACATATTTTTTTAATGTAAAAGAAAACAGAACTGGCGATATGTTTTTACAAGTAGTTGAAAGCAAAAATAAAAATGGAGAAGCTTTTGATAGACATCAAATTGCTGTTTTTGCAGAAGATATGCAAAATTTTTGTAAAGGGTTTGAAACTGCTTTAACATTTATCGAAAAAAACAGAAAATTAAAAGCAAAAGCACAAGCTGAAAAAAAAGCTAATAAGAAAGCTTTGTATAAACCTGGTGGAAAAACAGGAGACAGAGATTCAACAGAAAGGCCAAAGAAGAACCCTGATGCAAAACGCACAGGACGGGTACACGTTGTATCTAAGCGAAAAGTTGATGACTCAGAAGAGTAAGATACGATCTTAAAACGAAACGCATGCATCACGTATGCGTTTTTTTTATACAGAAATACTAGAACAATGTATGTTCATAAGAAATAGAAAAGCATTTATGTATTAATACGAAAAGCTTTTTCTTTGAATAGGTGAAGGTCCAATTGCATGACACACTTCCCTATGAGCCTTTGTTGGGTAACCCTTATGTTTTTCATATCCATATTCGGGATACTGTAAGGCATATTCGCACATAATTCGGTCACGCTCATTTTTTGCCAAAATAGAAGCTGCCATAACGGCAGGTACTGTTGCATCTGCTTTAGGAAGGGCTTCGCAACTTACTGCAATATTTGGCTTAAAGGTGCCATCAACTACACATGAAATTTCAGCACCTTCTATTTTTTTTTCTAACTGCACACACATTAAATCAAAAGCTTTTTTCATAGCTAAAAGACTTGCTTGCAATATATTAATTGTGTCAATTTCATCATGCTCAACACGTGCAATTGCCCAGGCAAGTGCGTGCTCTTTAATTACTTTTTCAATTTCAAGTCGTTTTTTTTCAGAAAGCTTTTTTGAATCATTTAATAAATCAATTGGAAAATCATCACTAAGTATAACGCTACCCGCAACGACAGGACCTGCAAGCGGCCCTCGTCCTGCTTCATCTAATCCGCATAGTAACATGCAATTTCCTAATGTACAATAAGGTTTGAAAAACCTTCAAAGTTGTTGTTTAGCAACGATTTTTGTTCTGTTGAACTGTCTGCCCAAATCGCATTATTTTTAGAAGAAATAGCAGTATTACTGCCTTCAAACAAGAACTCATTATTAATGAGTGAATAGGTTGAATCTATAAATTCTATCGCTCTACTTAATGTTCCAATCCCAATAAAAGATGAATTATTAACCTGAGTAGTAGTCGATACAAGACTCATACCGATTGCTGTTTCAGAGACGACTACAAAACGACTATTATCCGCAAGAACAATTGAATTATTTGCCTTTAATCCTGCACCATAAGCTTCCGTTTGAACAGTAATTCCAGAATTGGTAAACTGTACAGAACTATTATTGAGTACAACACAGTTACTATTTATTCCACCTGAAAGCAAGAACTCCACATTATCAAAAACCAATGTCGAGTTTTCAGAAGATAGCAATGTACTTTGAAGACTTTGTGTATCTTGCGGATTTGATTGTTCTATTGAACCTCCAAAAATTGAAACAGAAGAATTTTTAATACTTATTGACTCGCTCGGCGAAAATATTAACCTTGAGGAGTCAGTTAGATAAAGAGAAAAATCTTCAGTGAACTCAATTGATGATAGGTTTGTAAAAACTCCATCAACATAAATATTTACAAAACTTGAATCATTAACAATCGCATGTAAATCTGAAAAATCTGTAAGCGGTTGATCTTTAGTGCCAAGTGCGGAAGTAGTACTGCTACCTTCAATTCTAGACACATAGTAGTTATACGGATCTATAACCGTCTTGTAGTGTACTGTATCACTTGTGTTACCAGCATTGTCTTTACAATACGCATACACATCATATAATTGAGCCACACCAGTTGAATTTGATAGATATATTTTGTCTCCGTTAAGCACTTGATATTTCACATTATCAGAGAAATCTACATTTGACATAGTAGTTGATGCAGTTGAAACAAAACCTGATTTCGATGTTTCGGGGGTAGGAATATAATAATGAACCGTGTCCCCTGCGCTAATATCTATTTGAACATCTTTTCGAGAATAGCCACTTGTGTCTGTTGCTGTTAGAATTGGTGCATCAGGGGCAATCTTATCTATGATAAAGGTAACAGGAACACTTCCATGTTGAATTCCATCAAAATAAATTGGAATTTCATCAGAAAAACCAAAAGCATCACCATTTATAGTGTCAATAAAATACACCGATGAAAAAGCAGGAACACCAGTATCCGACTCTTGTGCAAACACATATCGTGAATCCGAAAGGGATAATGTAACGCCTTTATTGACTAAGGCAACTTCTGGAATACCTAGTACATTTGGGGTTTTAGGAAGGGTGAGTGTTTCAAAGTTTTCTGATAACTCGCCATTATACACTTGCCATTTCAATACTCTATCAACACTTCTGTCTACATAGATTTTTCCTGAATTGCTTTGGCGCAAAGGTTCATCATCTATTGCATAAACAATGGGTGCATCGTGTAAAAATGTAATATAGTTCCAATCTGTTATCGTTAAAGTATCATTAAGAGTTTCATCAAACTCAGAAACATGATAATCTCCAATCTGTAAAACATATCTATAAGGAATCGCTCCTTCGTAAAGGGTGCATAAAAGATACCTTTCAAAAATCATCCGCCCTGAGATTTTTAGAAGTTTTCCACTAGATAAAGATTGTGAATTTCCTAAAGCATACTCGACTGAAGCTGGAATATCTAACGAAGTTCGATCATTTATAATAATTGTTGCGCTTTCTTGTGCAGCTGAAATATACGATGGTGTTTCTTGCAAGTCTACGAAATAATTCACAGAAAACGACTCTACAGCTCCACTCTCATCAACAACAGCTATTTCGACATTTACCTCGTCTTCCAGTTCTAGTAGTACTGGACCATCATACGCAAAGCCAGTTTCTAAAGGATTCTCCCCTGTTAGCGAGTAGTATGCTTCTGCATTAGTAGGCACATTTAAAACTAAGCTTTGATAGTTAGCCCATGTACCTTCTGTTGGAGAAAGCACCGTTTGCGCTGCCAAGGCCTGTAAACATACAACTATTATAATTAAATATACTGAGACCTTTTTAGCTAACATCCTCATCGTATCCTCCAGTTCTTCTTATCGTCTTAGTTCTTAATAAGTGGCCCCAATATTCCTCGTAGTTCAGGGTCATCTTTATAATAATATTCTTCTAACTCTGCATCGGTTAAACCAACTAATTCGTGATTTAAATAATGTAGCCAGTTGTCATTTTCTCTATTTGCACTTTCAAATTTTCTGCACCAATAATCCGGTTGTATTGGAAGTTGTTCTTCTTGTTCGGTAAAATATTTATAATCATGAACGGCAACTTTAACGTCTTTTCTTGGAACGCCTTTATCGATAATAACTTCAACAAGATGATTTATTGTTTTACCTGTATCAAAAATATCGTCAACAATTAAAACTTTATCACCAGGTCGTAGGTGATCAGGTGAATATGTCCATCCATCAATCATTACTTTAGAGTTTTCTCGTATATCAGAATAAGAACGTGCTACAACTGCAGCAAAAAGTACTGGCCTATCTGTTTTTAAGAGCTTAAAATATTCGCTCATAACATTTGCCACATAAGCGCCACCACGTAGAGATACATAAATAATATCAGGTATAAAACCATCATTTACAATTTTATGAGCCATTTTTAACGTATTGTTTCTTATTAAATCTGAAGTTACAAATTCTTTCATCATTGCTCCTATTTTAAATATAACTTATCCTTATCATATCATACCTCGTAGGGTTTGGGCAAGTTCTTTCCACACAACTTTATCATCATCACTTAAATTTGCAAAATCTTTTTGTTTTCCCCATGCCGAAAAATCAATGAATGTATTTGTTCTTTCCAGTAATTTTTTATATTTTTCTTCATGAAAACTTGAAAGCCATGAAGGTATTTTCTTAGCATAATGAATAAGTTTTGCATAATGCGGTACACAAAGACCAGAGGAACGTGTAAAAAAGTTTACAAGTTCTACATCAGAGTCGCTCATTCCTTTATCCTTTACTTCAGCTAAAAATGTTAAAAACTCTTTTTCTATTCTAGTTTGTTCAGCGCATGCAGGACAAGGCTCTTTATACTTTCGAAGCTTCTTTTTCTTAAAATCTTCGATATAATCTGATAATGTCCCCTGCCCTAAAATTGCCACGGCTAAGCCATCGCGATATGAGAGCAATACTTTAGAATGCTCATTACAAAAGCCCCCTGCCTGCCTGTATTGCGCTCTAAAGGTTCTATCTGAAATATGCTCAAAAAGCATTCCATCAATATAACGATCAATTCTTTCATAAATTATTGAACAGAGAGGACAATCTTTTTTTTCACATGCTTTTTGAAGTGCGAAATAATTTACATGTTGTTCAGCCATAGGATATTATAGCATAGGTAGGGGTTTATTGCAATAAACCCCTACCTATGTATATTAGGAATTAATTCTATACAATTCGCCGTCTTTGTAAATCATTTGTTCTTTGCACAAAAGCTCGCTTGCTTTTAAGAGGCGCTCATAAGGAAGCTTTTCTGCCTTAGAAATAGTTTCTAAGCAAAGACCAGATTTACATTCTTGCATAGTTAATTGCCGTAGTATGGCACCTCGTGCTTGGCGTATAGATCCTTCAAACTTACTTTGTTTTGTATAGTGTTTACTTTTTCTGTTTGGATTTTTTACCACTTTTTTTAGTTCTGCGCCGTAGTCCATAAGGGCGTAGTACCAAAGGCGAGGATTTTCTGTGTACAGCGTTTCCTTAATGAGTGGGAAAATTTCATTGTCATGTACTGGCTCAAAGTTTTCGGTACTTTTTAGCCTTTCTTGAAAAAAGAAAAAAAGATATACACTTCTTATATTTGTTTCTATAAAAACTTCTGGACTGTTAAATGCAAAGGTGGAAACAGCACGTGCTGTGTAATGACCAATACCTGAAAGTTTTTCAAGTTCTTTTGGATTATTAGGAAACTCCCTACCTTCGTTTAAAAGCTTCGAAATTTCAATTGCAGCATTATGTAAAAACCTAGCCCGTCTGTTATATCCAAGACCACTCCACATAGATAATACATCAACTAAAGACGCTTTTGCTAAATGATGAACTGTAGGATATTTTTGCAGCCAATCTGTATACTTTGGAATAACTCTGTCTGTTTGAGTTTGCTGTAGCATAATCTCCGATACCATTACTGCATAAGGATCTCTTGTTTCCCTCCAGGGGAAGCTTCGTCCTTTTGTTTTATAATAGTCGAGAATTGTGCTTTGAAAGTCTTTAATGCTTGGAGTTTTTATTTCACTCATTATTCAGAAACAATTAAACCCTTAGAATGTAATTTTTCTAAAATCATTTCTACGATTTGTTCTGGTACATAATTTGCTGTATCAACTTCTAAGTCTACAAATGAGTAATCATTATTATCAATAGTGTAGAGTTTTTTATAGCGGCTAGAATCTTCAGAATCTCTCATACGAGTAAAGTTAGCAATTTCTGTTAAATCGCCACCTTCTCTGTCTTGTATACGTTTAGCACGAACTTCATCGCTTGCTAAGAGGAAGACCTTAAAGTCTGCTTCTTTTAGCATCCAAATGGCTAAGCGAGAACCTAACACACAGGACTCTTTTTTTGCAAGTTCAACTTGTCTTGTGTCTACTGTTATATCGAAAGAATCATCAGTTTTTGCTTTTTCAATAATTTCTGGCAAGGTTAATCCAAGTTCAGGAGCTAAGGTTCGAAAGGTAAAGTTAATCATATTAATATTAAGTGCTTGAGATAAAAGCGTACTAACTGTTG
>CAYJOZ010000066.1:0-8620 GCA_964371925.1 uncultured Treponemataceae bacterium
AACGTGTTTAGCAATGCTCTTGCATTATTTTGGGGTAACAAAAGATAGCCCCGATATAGGTCACTGAAAAAGTCTGTTACTTTTCCAGTGACCAGTCGAGTTTGCATGAAAATTTTAGTGATATTTACGTTTTCATTGCAAACATCGCAATAAATCTAAGGTTGCCACTGCAAAACTGAAGTTTTTCAGTGGCCTCCCCTGATACGCCTCTTTCTTTTTTTTAATATTTCTGTTATACTATATATATGAATCCTGAAAAAATTGTAGTTAAATGTATAGCAGAAAAAGGAGCGATTGTTCCTGAATATCAAACACTTGGCTCTGCAGGAGCTGATGTTTGCGCACTCATTGATAAGCCTGTATGTCTAAAACCTGGAATGAGGCACATGATTCCAACTGGTCTTAGATTTGAAATACCTCTTGGCTATGAAATACAGATGCGACCTCGCTCTGGTTTAGCAGCAAAGCACGGAATATCTTGTGTGAACTCACCAGGGACAATTGATTCTGATTACCGTGGCGAAGTTAAAGTTATTCTCATTAATCTAGGACAAGAGGATTTTATTATTAACAATGGTGATAGAATAGGACAAGTAGTGTTAGCTCCAGTTTTTCAAGCAAATTTTACAATTGTAGATGAGTTAAGCAATACCGAAAGAGGCGCCGGTGGCTTCGGCAGCACTGGTGTTTAATAAGCATAGATAATCTCAAAACAACCATAGTTTTTAGAGTTTATCTATTAGTAGTAAAAGTGAGATGCAATGACTAAGAGCAAAAAAAATATTCTTACAAAGTATCTTTTAAAAGAATTATGGGTTTATTTTCTAATCGCCTTTCTTTTCTTTTTTTTAATATTTTTCGTTAATCATTTATTATTAACTGCAGAAGATATACTAGAAAAACGCGTTCCAGTTAGCCAGGTAATGCTCTTTATTTTCTATTCTCTACCGTTTATTATTGCTCAATCAGCCCCATTTGCAACATTAGTTGGTTTTTTAATGTGTTTGGGAAGAATGGTGAGCGATAATGAAATATTAATTCTTCGTGCGACAGGACATTCCTTTGCATTTCTAATAACTCCAGCATTAATATTAGGACTACTAATATCTCTTGCTTCTTTTTTTGTAAACGATTATCTATTGCCAATGGGAACAATTGCGTATAACAGGCTATATGTATCAATACTTGTCTCAAATCCCTCTGTTGAACTTGAATCGTATTCAATTAAACGATACGAAAACTCAACATTGATTATAGGAGAAGTAGAAGGTACAAATCTCTCAGACCTCATGCTTTTTGATACCGACTCTGAAGGCCAAGATAGGGTAATAATTGCATCAGATGTTACAGTCGCTTCTCCAGAAAATACCGGTGTCGCAATGCGCTTAGATATGGGTAACTCAACTTCAACATTTTTTAATACATCAAATCCAGCCACTTTTGACTTTTTAGAATCCCAAGAAGCTTCAATGAACTTATTTTCTTCAAATTATTTTCCAAGTTTTACTGGTTCAAATCCTCGAGAAATGACCTTTTATGACTTACGAAATGAGATTAATACAATGAAACAAGTTGAAAGTACAGATCCTCAAGTATTAAACTCATACGAACTTGAATATCACAAAAAGTTTTCACTTCCCTTTGGATCCATATTCTTCGCGTTTTTAGCTTTTCCCGTAGCCATTGTTTTTGGCAAACATAATGGACAAACCATTGGTCTCATAATTGGAATAACCATTGCCGTCTTATATTGGGCGTTTTTAATAGTTGGACAGCAATTTGGTTTACGAAACGGAATCGATGGATTTATTACGATGTGGCTACCTAATATATTGGTGGCTATTACCGGTCTTATATTTTTTGTGAGGTTAACGAGAAAATGACCTTAGTAATATATTTATTAAAAAGATTTGTACCCGTATTTTTTGGTACGTTAGCTTTTTTTTCATTTGCAATAGTACTCGTAGACTTACTTATGAACCTTTGGCGATTCATTTTAGAAAGTGTTGCATTGCGTGATATTGTCTATATTAGCTTACTCTATATTCCAAAAGCGATATCATTTTCTATGCCCCTTGCAATACTCTTTTCTTCAGCGTATGTATTAAGTGCCTTATATGCTACTAATGAATTAAGCGCAGTGTTTTCTTCAGGAATATCCCTACTACAGTTTACGCTACCTATTCTCATTTTTTCATTTGTTGCAAGCTTTGCGCTATTTTTCTTTGAAGATGGCGTTGTAGTGCCAAATTTACAAAAAAAAGTTGAAGCACAAAGAATCGCTTTAAATGAAGGTGTTTCGTATGATAATAATCGAATTGTGGTACAAGCTATGTCTGGCTTAACCGTCTATCGCGCAGACTCTTATAATGATGTGCAAAAAAGATTAAACAATGTAGATGTATATGTACGAAATAGCGATAAATCGCTTAATAAAATTATCAGAGCCGATTCTGCATTATGGAATGGTGAGTCATGGGACTTTTCTAATGCACATAGTTATATCAATACAGGGCTTACACTAGAGTATGTGAAAGGAACTGATTTTATAAGCACGGAGAATCCAGATATATTTAGAAATATTGTGGTGTCTGTAGAGGAAGTAAGCATTACAGAGGCTAGAGAGTATATTGAAAAGCTTAAACGCACAGGACTACCATATTCAGAAGAATTGTCCCAGTATCATGAAAAATTTTCATTTCCTTTTGTATTGTTTATTACCGTTTTTCTATCTATAGGTCTTTCGGGAAAATCTAAAAAAAATGTTCTGTTAGTAAGCTTAGCACTTTGTGTAAGTGCTGCAGTGTTATTCTATGTATTTCAAATGGTTACTATGTTGATGGCAAAATTTGGGTACTTATCACCGTTTGCTGGTGCATGGGTGCCCGTAATTGTTTTTATTGCAATTAGTATTGTATTATTGCGTTTTGCACGCACATAATTTAGCCGATAATAATAAAGAGGTTATGAATAATGAATGAAATTTATACATGCACACATAAAGATGAAAACTCTCATGCAAGATGTGGTATAATGGATCTTCCACACGGAAAGGTAGAAACACCTGTTTTTATGCCTGTTGGTACAAATGCAACGGTAAAAGCAATAACAAAAGATGATTTAGAAGAAATAGGCTTTGATATCATACTCTCTAATACGTATCATTTATACTTGCGCCCAGGCGGGGATATTTTAGAAAAAGCAGGTGGTTTACATGGCTTTTCGGCTTGGAATAAAAATATATTAACAGATTCTGGCGGTTTTCAAGTATTTTCTCTTAGCCCCTTTAGAAAAATAACCAAAGAAGGCGTGAAATTCCAAAGTCATATAGATGGCTCAAAACATTTCCTAACTCCAGAATACATAGTTGACATACAGGCACAGTTTAATTCAGATATACAAATGCAGCTAGACGTTTGCACAGGTCATGGAATAACAGAAAAGAAGGCACGAGAAGCACTATACATTACAAAACTTTGGACAGAGCGAGCAAAGACTCAGTGGTTAAAAAAACGTGAAGAGGGGTATCTTGGACACCTTTTTCCAATCATACAAGGAAACTTTTTTAAGGAATTGCGTAAAGAAAGTGCGGAGTTTGTAGTAGATTTAGACCTACCCGGTATTGCAATTGGTGGTTTATCTGTAGGAGAGCCATTCGATGATTATTGCGAGTTTTTATCCTATACGGCTACCTTTCTTCCTCCTAATAAGCCACGATATGTAATGGGAATAGGTACACCTGAATACATTCTCGAAGCAATTGCAAATGGCATCGATATGTTTGACTGTGTTCTGCCAACAAGAAATGCTAGAAACGGTTCTTATTTTACAAAAGATGGGCCTATTGCAATAAAAAAAATACAATACGAAGCAGATTTTGGGCCTATTGATTCAGAATGTACCTGTAAGATATGTAAAAACTATTCTCGTTCATACCTTCGCCATCTGTATAAAAACAATGAGATTGCAAGTTCAATGCTAGCAAGCTATCATAATCTTGCTTTTTTACACAATATGATGAAAGAAATACGATCTGCAATTAAACAAAACGCATTTACAGAATATAAGGTACAGTTCTTAAAACGGTATAATGCAAAAAAATAGGGATTAATATGAAAAAAACTATATGTACTATAATATTTGTGCTATTGTATGTAGGAACTCTTTTTTCACAAGAAGAAGTTGTATCGAGTACTGAAGCAGAAGCAGAAACTGAAACAAGTAAACAAGAAGTAAAATCGCAGCAAGAACAGCGTCTGGAAACCTTACTGTATGGATTAGATGGAGAAGTTAGTTCTTTAGTAACTACATTGATATCAGAAAAAGATGATTCATTTTCAAAAGAACTAGCAGAAATTTTCGAAGATACAAGAAATACAACTCTTAAAGATAGAATTATTTCATATTTTTCAGAGTTTAAAGACGAGGCGTTAAAAGAATATGCGCTGTACCTTTTAGAAGATCCTTACGATGAGCGAAATTCTACCGTAAATGCTTTGATAAACTATGTATCAAAAATAGAAGCTGTAGAAGCAGCTCCTTTATTGGTTTCTATAATCGATAGCGACAACGATGCGTATTTTAACGCTGCAGTTCTCGCAATAGGTGAACTAGGCGGAAGTGATGAAGCCCTTTTTCTTGTTGAATATTTAGAAAATGATATTACAACTGGCGAGCGTCAAAACATTGTTCGTTCTCTTGCGAAATTAAAAGAACCGTCAACATATGATATGATGGTCGAAATGGTAGAGAATGATGAAGAAAACTCATATGTTAGAATGTATGCAGCAGAAGCGATAGGTAGTATGAACCCTGAAGATTCTGTAAATGTATTAATAGATCTTTACGATTCCACCGACCCAAATTTGCGCGAATATGCCGTTAAAGGGCTTACCTCTAATACATTAGAGGATTCAATCGACTTAATTCTTAGTGCTTTAAAAGATGACCATTATAAGGTGCGTTTACAAGCTATTGACTCTATAAAAACTATGGAATTAAAACAAGCAGGAGCAGCTCTTTTATACAGAGCAAAAAATGACGCAGAGGCAACTGTAAAAATAAGTGTTATGATGTAATTGCATTTTTTAACTACAGCGAAGGCATAGACTATATGATTGAACTTTTAAAAGGTGCTCTAGTCAGCGATACCGTAAAAGCAAATGTAGCAAGTTCACTTATTGAACATAATGTAGGTAGGGGTATTGATGCTGCAGTAGTACTAGCGCTTGAAGTTGTCGCAGATGATAAAAAGAAGAATTTACGCTACTCATTAGGGAGAACTTTTTCACAATATGAGAATTCAAAATTTGAGCCTGTATGTGCAGCATATTTAGCAAGCAAAGATGTAGCAACACAAGGAACAGGACTTGATATTTTTAAGAAAAATCCATATCTTAGCCTACGAAGTACTGTGCAATCATTAACCGAAGGCGAAGGCATTGCTAATAGTATCAAGTCTAAGGCAAAATCTATTTTAGAAGGGTAGGTAACAACATACTGAGCACCTCTAAAAAATGAAGTTTTTAGAGGTGTACTACTATAAATAAAAACACCGTGTTTTGAAAAACACGGTGTTTTTTGTTAATTGAAAGTCTCTAAAAAACTGTTAGATTTTTGTAGCTCCAATGTATCAATTAAAAAGATGCAACTCTAATGCCTTTTACTTCATAAGAATGTTTAACTTCGTTTATTTCAAATTCAAGCTTTTGACCTTCTTTGGCGTTTAGCAGTGCATGTCCTAAAGGTGACATGTATGAAATAATTTTGTTATCAGGGTCTGATTCCCATGGGCCAAAAATAGTAAACTCTTCTGAAGCATTTGTAACATTGTTTAGTAGTTCTACTGTATTTCCAAAACCTACTTGAGCAACGGTTACTGTTGATGGATCAAATACTTGTGCTTTAGAAATCTCATCTTGTAAGCGAGTAGCAATGTTGTCAAGCTGACTTTGTCTTTCTTTTGCAGCTTTGTATTCTGCATTTTCTTTTAAGTCACCTTGTGATAAAGCTTCCCCAATTTCTTTTGAGTTTTCAGGTATTTCAACATTTACTATGTGTTCTAGCTGTTGTTTTTTCTTGTTTAACATACCTAAAGTAACAATTAAACCTCGTGGCACAACTGTTTTTTCTTCAATTGTAACATTGAATTTAAAGTCTGGGTATTTTTCAAGTATTCTGTTTCTTACAGTTTGCTTTATTGCTGGGTCTAAATCTTTTACATCATTTACAACGGTGTAAAGCCTTGTAATGGTATCAGAATCATTTTCAAGCATATAATTTAAAAGAACATTGTCCTTAAATAAAATTTGTTGAATATTTCTGATAATTTTTTTGTTTTCAGTTGTATCATGTTGGTTAGCAATTTCTCTGTAACAAAGGTTTACAATTCTTATTAACGTAATAAGTTGTTTTTCAAATGTTAAATCTGTTTCTTTAAACCAATCTTCTTGTTGTGCTTCTTTGAAAAAGAAAATAGCAGCATCACGGTAATCTCGGTAATTTTCAAAGCTATTTATAGCAATTTGTTTTACCATATCAGCATGACCAGTATTTAGCAATGATGTAAGCATATCATGATGCAACACACTTGGGAATAGTAATACATATTGTTCTGCCCAGTTTGGTAAAAGAGATTTAATGCAATGTAAAAAGTCTTGGCGTAAAAATGTATTTTTTGTGTCTTTTAGTGAGTTGTATATTTGCACCGGATTTTCTATTCCTGAGTAGAATTGCTCAAACGTAACACGGCTGCCAGAATCTAAATGCGGATGTTCTGAAACAATACGGCGAATGACTAAGTATGCTGCAATTGTTTGCTCATTAACAGATGAAAAAGATCGTACGTGTGCAGCAAAATATTCAAACATGTCAGCAAAAAGTTCAGATTCTGTATCTGCTTCTTGAGCAAATCGCATTAAAATATCAAGTCTCATAAAGAATTGTTTTTGTGCTTTAAATTCATTTGAAAGCTTTTCTTCTTGAGAAATTGCTCTATCTCGTACGTTATACATAGTAATATCGTTAGGATTAATTCCGAAAGTAGGGTCGTTTTCTACTTGTTTACGAGCAGTATTACTCCAACTTGTCCATTCACTTGTAGTTAAAATTGCTGGAACGAGTTCAGCTTTAATGCGTTTGAAATCACAGTTGTTATCAAAACTTTTTATAATAGTTTTTAATGCCCAAACTTTGTCAGATTTAATCATTTTTGATAATTCATCTTTCGATTTTGTTGCTTTAAGCACCCAAATATGATCTTTTTGCAAAGGTTGCAATGCATTAACGGCCATTTTTAGCGACATATCACGTATGCCATGTTTTTTACCAAAGTTTATAGATATTTCATCGTTTTCTACTTTTTTTATAACCCCAACACCCCAAGTTCTATGGAATACGAAGTTTTTAGCATCAAATGCAATATGTTTTTCAAAGTCGCTAATTGCTTCAAAAACGTTTCTCCAACTTTGGTTAAGATTAGATACACGTATATAATCGTCAAGTTGGCTGTGAGCTGAGTATCTACCTTTAAAGCATTCTACAAGTTCTTTTCTTGCCCAAGAATCTTTTTCGTCGATACCTAGAATTAATTTTAATATATCAATTGCAATGTTCCAATCTTGTTTATCTTTATAATAAACATACAAATCTTGCATTAGAGTTGCGCTTCGAACATCTGAAATTGTTTTTGCAATTTTTCTTTGTACCAATAGGAAAAAGTCAATTTCCTCTGGAATTAGGCTAATAAGTTTTGACCAAATTTCTTTAATTTGGTTTTCACTCTTTCTGTTTACGTAGCGTAACAATGCCTTTTTATAATAATCAATTGCATCTTTTTCATTATTTTCTTTTTCGTAGTGTTCTGCAAGTTGTTTAGCTATGTCGGCTTCTTCATAATCTAATCGAACAATTGTTTCATATATTTCCCAAACACCTTCATTATCTTCTTTGCTATAAGCATCTGCAAGTGTTCTCAATGCATATTTATTGCTGTCATCTTCTGCAAGAATGCTTTCACATAAGTATACCACAACGTTACTTTTGTGGTTATCTTGAAAAATATTAATGAGCTCTATGAGTGCAGAATTATCGAGTGTTTTTTTCTTTAAAGCAATCATTCCTGAAATGTATAAGGCGATAATGCTGTGTTTTGTGTGTGCAAGGTGTTCATCACATAATTCCTGTATTGCATCTAAACAGTTTTCCTGATGTGCTTTTTCTACAACGTTTGCAAGTTCAATAAAATGGGTTTTAGTATAGTTACTGATTGTAGCTCGTGTCCATTTTTCTTCATTCAGCATATCCTGAACAGATTTTACTAATGATTCTGACATTAATTCTCCTACTTAAATACCATTATGGATGAATTTCATCCGGTTTCATATACAATTTCTCAGTAAAATGAGTTTTCGCTTAAAAATAATTATATCATTTTTACAAAATTTACTCAAGTGTTATACGCTATTACTGACGTATTTTCTTACTTATATTATAGTTAGATTTACGAGTCTAATCAATGCTCGAAACTAAAATGTGGGGTTCCAATTGGCTTGTTATAGCAGCACATTGTAGGTAGTTAATTTGCGTACATCTCGTATACATCATTATCAAGAAGCTTTAT
>CAYJOZ010000067.1:0-7007 GCA_964371925.1 uncultured Treponemataceae bacterium
TACATTTTACGTATTATTCATCTGAGTGTGCAATTGTAATAAATTCTTTTGCACTGGCAATTACATCATCAGCAATTTTTCCACTTATTGGATCGTAGTGGTCAAATGAAGTTTCAAAGCTTCCTGTACCGCTTGTCATAGATCGAAGGTCAATTGCATATTTTAAAAGTTCTGCCTGCGGGGCTTGAGCTCGAATTTCTTCAATGCCACCACCAAGCGGGTTTTGTCCTAAAATGCGACCACGTTTACTTGACATATCAGACATAATATCCCCTAGATATTTTGATTCTACCCAAACGGTAACATCCATAATTGGCTCTAGTAAAATTGGTCCTGCTGCAGCCATCGCATCTTTAAATGCGTTTCGTGAAGCCAATTTAAATGCCATTTCAGATGAATCAACGGGGTGTTCTTTTCCGTCTAAAACAGTCGTTGCAACATCAACTACAGGGTATCCAGCCAATACACCGTGCTCCATAGCTTCTTTTACACCTTTTTCAACACCTGGAATATAGTTTTTAGAAATAGCACCACCGAATACCGCATTAGTAAACTTATAGCCTTCGCCTCTCTCTAGTTTATCTATAGCAAGTACAACACGACCGTATTGTCCATGTCCACCAGATTGTTTTTTGTGAGTGTATTCAGCTTGAGCCTTTCGTTGTACAGTTTCGCGATATGCTACTCTCGGAATAGTTGTATCAATGGTAATTTTTGCTTGGGTTGAAATTTTATTAAGAATAATTCCAATATGAAGTTCTCCCATTCCTGAAATAACGCTTTGCTTTGTTTCAACATTATATTTAAATTGAAGTGTTCGATCTTCCTCTGTTACTTTTGCAAGTAGTTCGCCCATTTTGTCTTCATCTTTTTTATTTTGTGCAGAGACAGCCATAGAATAAACAGGGTTTGGATGTCGTAAGCGAACAAAAGGTAGTGTGGACGCATTTGTAGATAATGTATCACTTGTTTTAGCAACACTTAGTTTTGCTAAAATTCCTATATCTCCTGCTGCAAGTTCTTTTACTTCTTCAAGTTTTTTACCTATACATCGATAGAGCTTTCCTAGTTTTTCTTTTCGCTCTTCTGTTATATTATGTACTTCTTGGTCTGCTTTGAGTGTACCTGTAATAACTTTTACGTATGAAAGTTTGCCTGAGAACTGATCATTTGCTGTTTTTATTATTATTGCACTCATATCACCTTCAGGGCTAATTTTAGCTGCAGCTGTTTCCCCTTCTTTTGTAGTAGTTGTTTCAAGTGCATGTGCTGGATCTGGAACTGTTTCAACAATAAAATCAAGCACAGATACAAGTCCACAACGTTTTAGAGTGCATCCTGCAAAGGCTGGAACCACACGGTTATTTTCAAGAGCAATAACAAGGCCTCTCTCAATCTCTTCGCCTGTTAGCTCACCTTCATCGATAAATTTAATAAGAAGGTCATCATCGCCTTCTGCTGCAGCGCCAGCTAGTATGCCTCGAGCATTTTCGTAAGCGTCCATATACTCTGCAGGAATGTCAGCTTCTTTTTCTTCTTGACCATCTTGTGGAATGAAAAAGGCCTTTCCTTTTATAACATCAATAATCCCTTTAAAGTCTGCTCCGCTTCCCATTGGGATTGTAACTGGGCACACTTCTACTGAAAACTTATCATGTATATCTTTAACAACGGATGCGTAATCTGTTCGTTCATCTTCTAAATGATTTACATACACTATACGAGGTTTGTTGCGTCTATCTAAATCACGCCATAGTTTTATTGTTTCTATTTGTGCGCCGGAGCGGCCGTCTACTAGCATAAGAACACTTTCAGTTGATCGGAAAGCTGAAATAACTTCTCCTACAAAGTCTGATGAACCTGGAGTATCCCAAATATTTACATTAATATCTTTCCATGTAAGATGCGAAAGTGATGAGTGAATTGAAATCTTTCTTTCAATTTCTTCCGATGAATAATCGCTCACTGTTTTTCCTGAATCTACGGCCTCAGCTTTTGGAATGACCCCAGCTGTGAGTAATAGGTATTCCAACAATGTTGTCTTTCCTGTTTGTCCGTGCCCAGCAATAGCGATGTTTCTAATTTGATTTGTTGTGAATCCCATTCTCTTCTCCTGTTCTATTTAAAAATTCGTCTTATATATGATACGCTATGAATGTTAAACTTGTCAAGAAAAAAATTATTCACAAAATACAAAAGTTATGTTATACTATTACATATAAAGAGGTTGATATGAGCAAAAAATCTATAATTGAAGAATTAGAAAAGAATAAAAATGAAGCTTGTGATTCTCTGCATGCTGTAGAGGTTGAAGTCGGTCACTATATTTTTAAGAAAAAAGATAAAGCTATCTCTAAAGAAAATGTAGATGAATATATTTCGTTTAACACGGTAATTGAATCTTTACATGAAGAAAAAAATACTATTATTACATTGGATACAGAGGTTTCAGAGGCACGTTCAAGCATTCTGCTATTAAAAGAAACCAAAGCAATTAAAGAAAAAGAGCTTTTTGTGATGCAAGCAGAAATGGGAGAATTGCTTTTTAAGAACTATTCGCCTATCATTGCTGATATTTTTGGAAAGACATATACAGATGTAAGCGTTGAAGACAGGAAAATACTAGAAGCGAATGAAAAAGGCTTTTCTAAGGGTGAAGAAAGCTCCGGCTTTATGTCTCGAGTGCTGAATATGGCACGTTCAGGTGTTGCAAAGACCCAGTTATCATTAATTGAACAAAGAAGGTCAAGCTTATTACATAAGGGTGCTAAAAAGGCATTGGAAAGCAATGAGTTAAAAGATATTATTCTTGCTAATCAACTTGGTGAAGACACGAAAAAGTTTTACGAAGAATATGTCTCTGTCCAATCTGAAATCAATGAGATTACAGAAAATCTGGACAATCAGTTGCAACACGAAAAATCACTTCGAGCCTCGATAGAAAAGGTAAGTGGGGGATTGTCTGTTCAAAAGCAACTTGCTTTGCATGATAAGCAAATAGAACGGAAATACTCTGAACAAGATGATTTTTGTGCTTCTATTGGACATGATTATGCAACTCGTTATGTGAGCCCTGATGGGGAAACACTCGCAGTGTTTCCTAAAGGCTTTGAAGGCTTTTTAACGAACATCCAAGACCACAGGTATACCATTCTCTCGTTATCAAGGCAAATTGAAATAGAAAATACAAAAATCGCCATTGCCGAACTTGTGTCTGAAAATAATCTATTGCAAAGCAAAAAAGAAGATAATAGTCAAAAAATAGAAAGTTTGCAAGTTGAAAATGCTGGTTTTGATGCAACAATTAAAGAAAAAAATAAAGAAAAAATAGAACTTGAAAAAAAATTAGATGAATTAGTTACGGAAGAGTCGAAAAGTAAACAAACGGAATCTTAGATAATGCGCTTTTTGGTTTTTTATATGGGAGACAACAAGGTTAGCTGATGTAGTAATCCTCTAACCTGTAGTTTCCCTTAGCTATTATGAAATTGCAGCTTCTAGAGCAATTTCCATCATTCCTTTAAAGGTTAATTGGCGCTCTTCTGAAGTAGTTGTTTCGCCTGTTGCGATATGGTCTGAAACAGTAAGAATTGCAAGTGCTTGTCTTTCAAATTTAGCTGCTAACGTATAAAGTTCTGCTGCTTCCATTTCAATTCCTAAAACACCATAGCTTGCCCAAAGTTTCCAGTTTTCGTTATCATCGTAGAATAAGTCACTTGACGTAACAGAGCCAACCATGTGTTTAATATTTTTAGCCTTTGCAGCTTCAATTGCTTTTGCCATTAATTCATAATTAGCTGTAGGGGCAAAGTGAAGAGATCCGAAGCGTTGATTGATTAAAGCTGAGTCAGTGCATGCGCTCATTGCAATAATAATGTCGCGTACTTTTGTGCTTTTGTGTACTGCACCACAAGTCCCAATACGAATTGCTTTTTGCACATTGTATACGTTAAAAAGTTCGTTTACGTAGATTGAAAGAGATGGTTGCCCCATTCCAGTTCCTTGTACGGAAACTCTTTTTCCTTTATATGTACCAGTATACCCAAGCATATTTCTAACTTCATTGTAGCATTCTACATTTTCTAAAAATGTTTCTGCAATAAACTTTGCTCGTAAAGGATCTCCTGGTAATAAAATTGCTTCTGCAATTTGTCCTTCTTTTGCTGCGATATGAATACTCATTTTGTTCTCCTTAAATAATCGAAAGTGATTATAGTATATCATAAGCTTGTGATTTTGTACAGGCGAGATTGCTCTTAGCTCAGGCTTGTCTCATAAAGGTAGAAGAAGCCAATTTATGCCACGTTTTCTAAGGTTTACAGAAAATTAGAGGCTTTTCATGCATGAAAAAGTAAAAAAAAGCGTGCCGGAAAAAGATGGGTTTTAGGGAAGAAAAAGCCGTGCTTCGCAATTAAGGGTTTTGTCGTCCCTAATAAAACGTTTTTATAAGAAAAAAAATTTTGAAGTTTAAAAACGAACTGTTAAGGCAAAGCAAAATTGAAATGAAAAAAGAGATTTTGACGCTTGATATATAAACAACAAGTTTATGAGACAAGTTTAATTTGCTTCTCCGCGAATTTCTTTGTCATATGTTTTGATTGCTTTTGAGCTTGCTATCACTTTTATGATAATAATAAAAACAATGATATTAAAGATAAATGGGTAGGTGGGATTGATGTCAAAGAGGTATCCGACTATGTAGCCAAAGGGTGATGATAACGCAATCATAATTGCATGAAACACGGCTGAAACTCTAGAGCGTTCTTTTGGGAGTACATAGTAGGCCATGAGTGCATCTTTTCTAGGGAAAACAATTGCATAGGCAGCGGCTTCGAGTACTGTGTAGAGTACAACAAAGAAAAGGTTATAGGTTGGTGCTACAATAAGGGCAATGTGACTTAGTATATAAATTACAATACCTAAGATTATTGAATTTTTCATTCTAAAACGATTAATAACATTTTGTAAAAAGCTTACTATCGCAATCATAATTGCAGTTCTTACCATGGGAAAAATTGGCACGAGGCTTGCATTTAAATATAAATGTTGCGTTATATATAGAGAAAAAAAACTATTTGTGGCTATTACAATAATATTTGTAAGCGCCATAAACAGAATAACAAATTTCATGCTTTCTGATTTATATATTGTTTTTGCAACAGTGGAATAACCTTTGAAAAGGGTAAGATAGGACGTGTTTTTTGTTTCTTCCATACGTATTTTACCCATTTCTGTTTCGCCACCAAAAATATACAAAAATATAAACTTTAATGCCATTGAAACACCTGAAATAAAATACAATACACTTACGACCTGCTGCACGGAGTATAAATCTACGAGAACAATTGCTATTGGAGAGAAAAACACAGAAAGCATACCGCACATTTGTAAAAGTGTAAAAGCGTTTGTAAGATGTTTTTTGGGACAATCTTCAACAAAAAGACAGTTCCAAGATGTATTTGTTATTTGGAAAAAAGCATTAACCGAACTAGCAATTAAAAACATCCAAAAATTATTTGCAAATGCCCAAATAAAACAGGGTATTGACCATCCTGCAAAATCAAATATAAATGTTGTGAGGCGACGACCCAGTTTATCAGTTATAACTCCACCAATAAAGGCAAATATCACTTGCAAGGCAAGGCCCACAGATATAGTGATACC
The DNA here is from genome assembly GCA_964371925.1 of uncultured Treponemataceae bacterium. Lineage (GTDB taxonomy): Bacteria > Spirochaetota > Spirochaetia > Treponematales > Treponemataceae > CAYJFX01. Next base: position 5,665 of record CAYJOZ010000067.1, read on the forward strand.
TATTTGAGAACTCGTGAGCCCAAATGTAGACATGTATAGTGTTGCAAAAGGTGAAAATAACGAGTAAGGAATAAACCATAAAGGTTCGGTAATAAGTGATACCTTTGGGTTTCCTTTTAATTCTGTAAAAGTTTTTACGAGGTCATGATTTTTTATGCTTTTCATAAATCCTCGGCTGCGCTCGATTTTTTTAGCGCTTCAATAGTTTTTATATTAAATGATTCACTTTTTACCGATTTTAATTGTTTTTCATACCATACAATATCGTGCCAATTGTCAAATTTATATCCACTGTTTGAAAAAATCCCGACCTTGGTAAAGCCAAGGCTTGAGTGAAGTGCATCACTGGTGAAATTTGGGCAGGTTACGCAAGCGTAGGCCATAACAAAGCCTTGTGCTGTTAAGAGCTCTAAAAGCTTTGTGTATAGTTTTTTTCCCAAGCCCTTACCTTTGTGCTTTTTGTCAATATAGACCGAAGTTTCTACTGCCCAGTCATAGGCTTTTCGCTCTCTAAATTTTGTTGCATAGGCATACCCAATTACTTTTTTATTTAAGGTAGCAACTATGTATGGATAGGCATCCGATATAGTTTTAACGCGCATTGCAAAATCTACCTCGCTTGGAACATCATATTCAAAGGTAATTGCAGTTTTTTCTATATAATACTTGTATATTGAGAGAATTTGTTTTGTGTCATCTAGTGTGGCAAAGCGCAGTTTACTCATACTGTAGTTGTACCATGGAAACCGATTTTATGCAATAAGGGGCTTGAGTAGAACAGTGAGAACAATGTGCCAAATGGCACATTGACGGTTAAAAATTTGGGGTATAAAATATAGTGAAGTGTTTTGATTTTTTTAATTGAGAGGAGAAAAATATGAATAAACTAAAATATATCTTTGTAACTATTGTATTAATAGCTCTAATAAATTCTTGTGATTCACTTTGGAATGGGAACAACACAACAGATGTTTCATTTATCTTACAGTTTCCAAATAGCGTTTTGAATGGAGCAAGGACAGTATCGGCACAGGCATCAGTGCCTTCTTTGATAAACAAATCCGTAGCTCCGTCCTTTGGCGATGACATAGAAAATAGTGATGATGTAGACTTATCTGTTAGTGTTACGTTACATAAAACCTCAGATGATTCCATAATTGACCGTGTAGAGCTTTCGCTGAGTGAAGCACAAAACAACACGGTAACATTTAAGCGTATTTCCCGTATGCAAAAGGTATATGCAAAAATAGAAATAATTAATAAAATGCTTTTGCCAATAGACGATAGGAGTGCAATATTTTTTGGAGCAAGTTCTAACGATGTGGTAGTTAAGGGAGGCATGC
>CAYJOZ010000067.1:7107-8597 GCA_964371925.1 uncultured Treponemataceae bacterium
AGTGCAATATTTTTTGGAGCAAGTTCTAACGATGTGGTAGTTAAGGGAGGCATGCAAGAAATTATCGTAAAACCTAATGTGGTATTTTTAGATCCTTCTATCACAGATCCAGCCCCTCAAGATGGACTAACTCCATACACTGCCGTTAATACACTGGATAAAGCTATTGCAAAGCTTGGGGGAGACTCTGCAATGCGAAAAGATGCCACTATTTATGTTATGGATACGATTAATTTGGTCAACGGGGATACTATGGTGCTTGACTATCCGGGGCTAACTTTGAAAAGGTATTCAGAAACTGCAGGGTATTATATTATTAGCATGAAAGAAATAACACCTGATGAAAGAATGAGTCTTGTATTAAAAAATATAACTATTGACGGAAGTAGAGAATTAGGTTTTAATGTGGGGCCTTTAATATATATTGGTAGTGAAGCTAGTAGTTTTCCTTCACCGCTTCCTGAGAGATTAGTTTTAACACTTGAAGATGGTGCTGTTTTAAAAAATAATTTAGGTTCAGGTATCCAATCGTATGGTAAAGTAGTAATGAATGGTGGAAAAATCCAGCATAATGAAACTGGAGATCAGTATGGAGGAGGTGGTATACAGTCAAGAGGTGGGTTTTTGGAGCTAAATGGTGGTGTGATTTCATATAATAGTAGTGGTTCTTATTGGGGAGGAGGCGTATATACTTCAGGTGATTGTGTACTTGATGGCACCCGCATTGAATACAATAATTCGGGGTATCCTGGTGGTGGAGGAATTTATGCTGAAGATATACTATTCAAAAGTGGAAGAATTGCAAATAATACCTCAGCTGCATCTGGCGGTGGTTTGTATGTAGTGTCTAATGCCGTAATAATTAATGGTGAAATTACCAATAATACTTCAAGCTATGATGGAGGAGGGGTATTTCTTGATGGCGGTAGTGCTGCCAAGCTCTTTTTAGAGGGAAGTCCTAAAATTCATTCTAATAGTGTTTTAGGAAAAGAAAATAACATTTTTGGAAGTTATGAATCGAAAAACAACACAGGAAGTATCGTAATACGTAATGCACTTGGCGAAAGCGCTCGTGCTGGAGTAACGCTTGATCAAGCTGCTGTTGTTGCTGACGATTATACTATTGCTACTGGAAGTTACAGCAAAGGCGCGTTTGACCCCGATTTTGTTAATGCTGTCGATTATACCATAAGGGATAATGACTTAAAACGGTTTTACAGTGATAATCCTGAATATAGCTTTTCTCTTGACGGTGAACCTCCAGTAAGTGCTGTCATTATCATAGCAGAAAAAAATAATCCATAAGGAATGTGCGATTAGAGCACAGAAGAGGCGGGTGTTTCAACACCGTCTCTGGATCCACCGCAAGGGCGCCATGTGCAGGAGAGGAGGAAGAGTGCTAGCGATAGTCGCATGAGCGTTCGTTACGCAGGACCAAAAAAGAAGATTCTTCCTGGAGCTCAGCAGAAAGTAGAGTCAGAATGACATGG
>CAYJOZ010000068.1:0-6782 GCA_964371925.1 uncultured Treponemataceae bacterium
CAACTGCAGTAGCGCCATTTTCAATTGCTTTTACAATAAAACTATTGCCATGCACGTGTACGCCAGGGAGGGCAAAAAAAAGAGAGCCCTTTGTCACATAACGAGAGTCAAACACTAGTGAAGATATTGTAACGTCTTCTCCATCAAAGAAAACTCCTTTAGGAAGAATTTGTGATAATTTTTTAGTCATGCAGTATTCTACTATTAAATTGACTATTTTTCAAGTGTTTTTATATTTGCCATGACAATCCTGCTTTTTTACGATATACTTGCATGTATGAAAACAGAAATAAAACAATTTACCCTTTCAACACCACACGAGGGATTTATCGACATTACAAACCATATTGAAGGCTTTATCATTGAACTTGGCGCTGTCTCCGGTAGTGCTATAGTATTTTGCCCTCACACAACAGCGGCAATTACCATTAACGAAAATGCTGACCCCGATGTTCAACATGATATGTTGCTAGGATTAGAAAAAACATACCCTCAAGATCCAAGATTTAGACATGGAGAAGGAAACTCTCCCGCACACCTAAAAAGCTCAACAGTCGGAACTTCTGAGCAATTGCTTATTCATAATGGCAGTCTCGTACTTGGAACATGGCAAAGTGTTTATTTTTGCGAGTTCGATGGCCCAAGAAACAGAAAGTTTTTTGTGCAAATAAGCTTTTAAAACAAAAACACCCCTCACAACGTGAGGGGTGCAAAAAAGGAGGAGTGTAGTGTGGTTAACAATTGCTTTGTTATATATTAATAATACACGTACTTCCTTAAGCCAATCTTAAAGTTTAATAATTTTTTCAATAATTTACAAGAAAAGCCCCCGCACAACGTACGGGGGCTAAAAAGGAGGAGTGTAGTGTGGTTAACAAATTACTTTGTTATGTATCACTATACCGTAGAATTCTTAAAATAGTCTTAAAAAATCACACATTTGTTTAATTTTGTTGATATATTTATTTTTATGTAAAATTCATCCTCCTAAATTCACCCATTTAGTGTAACTTTCTCACTTTTTTCTATGAAGTTTTGTGATACTATATAGTTACATTATTTTTGATCTATAGGAGATTTTTATGTCAGCATTAGTATTAACAAAAGAAAATTTTGAGCAAGAAGTAATAAACTCAGATAAACCTGTGTTAGTTGATTTTTGGGCACCATGGTGTGGACCTTGTAAAATGGTTGGTCCAATTATTGAAGAAATAGCAAATGAAGTGACCGATAAAAAAATTGGTAAAGTAAATGTAGATGAACAAGGCGATTTGGCTGCGGAGTATGGTGTCATGAGTATTCCAACCCTAGCTGTTTTTGTAAATGGAAAAATTGAAAAACAAGCTGTTGGAGCTAAAGATAAAGAAGGAATTTTAGAACTTCTAAAGTAGCACACATAAAACCTCGAAAGTAGATTCGAAGCCACTGAACAAGCAACAGTCTTTTTCAGTGGCCTATATGTTCTTCGAGGTTTTTGCTATATTTTTGAAAGCCTAGATATTTTTCTTTCTAATTTAGATTCATCAAGAATAGTTACACCACCTCTGCTTAGACTTACTGCACCTTCTTCTTGAAAATATTTTAATAGCCTAGTTACAACTTCGCGGGCACTCCCTAGATGCTGTGCTATTTTTTCATGCGTGATACTTATCGTATCTTGTCCCTCTAAAGTTTTTTCTGACAATAAAAAGTCTGCCAATCTATCATCCATGCTCTTAAATATTATTTGCTCCATCAGCCACATCACATCGGTAAAACGAGAGGCCATAAGATCATTGGTATAATTTGCTAATACAGCAGACTCATCCATCACTTTTTTATATACAAAAGCCGGAATTAGCCAAAAAGAAGTATTTTTATCTGTTTCTACAAATGTTTCAAATTGAATACTATCCATCATGCAAGAAGCAGAAAACAAACACATATCTCGATTAAAAATTCGATACAGAGACACCTCTTTCCCTTCATCCGACATCATATAGACACGAAGTTGACCTTCATATACAAGCATAACACCTATACAATCGGCGTCACCATTGTGCAGAAGTGTCCCCTTAGGGGCACTCATAAAAGTGGCAGCTTCTAATAACGTTTTTTGATGCTTTTCCTCAAGTTTTTTCCAACCAGGAAAATAGTCTTCCATATTCGGTTTCATATACTTAGTATACACCTAAAAATAGATTAATGCAATTGCTATTTTAGAATAAGTTTTTTTTTCTTTTCCCATTGCATTAGTTGAAAAATAAGTGTAAAATTATGTGTAGGATATACAAAATAGAATGAAACTAGAAAAAGAGCATAAAATAAAATTGTTAAAGCCTATCGATTACGTAATTATAGGTATCGCCCTTACGTTGATATTTTTTTCACTGGTTAGCACAAAAAAAAACATCAATGACGAGGCAAAAGTAATACTTTCAAGTCCTGAAGGCGAATGGGTTTATCCTTTAGATACAAACCAAACAATTGGGGCACATGGAACCATTGGTGTATCTGTCATCACTCTCGAAAATGGGACAGCTTTTTTTGCTAGCTCTCCTTGTGATAACCAAGTATGTGTTCTTTCTCATCCCGTAAGTAGTAATGCTAGTTTTATAGCTTGCCTTCCAAATCAAGTATTTTTGCGCATTGAAGCTAAGGTACCTGAGATCCAAAACACACAAGATGATAATTCTCTTGATGCAATTGGATTCTAAGAAAAACAAGACTTTATTTTTTTATTTTTTTATTGTATAATGATTATGGAGATATAGTGTACACACGAACAATACATAACCCGCCAAAGAAAATAGTAGAAAAAGGGATGGCGGTATTTGGTGATTTTAATTTTCCTCCTCAAAGGCTTTCAATACAAAGATTGAGACAACCCTTTAGTTTAATGCCTCTTCCGAATTTTATTACAAAACTACGAATACGTGCTAACCTTTGTTTTTCTTTTACAATGGAAAACTACATTGGAACAGTAGAAATTATTGATGCCCGATATTTTGCATTTGCAGAGGTTTCTGTTTTAGATACAATAAACAACAAAAAGCATTCATATCGCACAATAATTCCAAGACGAAGAACAATTCCTTTAACTGCGCAACAAGGCACTTGTAAGTCTTTCAAGAAAAACCGATTCATCCTTATAAAGTGGGACTATGCAAAAAATACCTTTTCAATTAATTGTAGGTTAAAGCATGACAAAACACGGCCAGATCTGCATTTTGCATTTTCTGCAAATTTAAGTGAAGAAACAAGCGGGACCCCTGTTTCTGTTATTCCTTGCCCCACTACTCGCCGCTGCGCAGCTATACATCATATGGCACTTCCTCTTGAAGGCACTATTTCCGAAGAATCATCTGTGCTTACAGCTAGTCCTTTTGTTTCAGAAGGCCTTGGGTTTTTTACAATACGGAGATCTTTTTACAATTTAAGAACAAAATGCCATTCAATAACAGCACAAGGCATAGTTGATGGAAAACATATTCAATTTAATTTATATACTTCAAACCAAGACCCATTTGATCCTGATAAATATAATGAAAATGTGCTATTTGTTGATGGGGTACCTACTCCATTACCACCGGTAACCATTACCCACCCTAGGGGTGTCTCTAAACAATGGTATATCCAAGATACAGAAAGCATGATAGATATATCTTTTTTTCCGAGCGCAGGTACAGTTCGAAAAAACAGCATATTAATACTGCGAACACAGTATCACACATTATTTGGTTCCTTAGAAGGAAATATTTCTGATAAAGATGGAAAACTATATCCTCTAAAGGATTGTTTAGCCGTTGCAAAAAAACAATACTTGCGATTATAACTATGAACAAAAAAAATGCGACCCGTTATGCACCGGGTGAACTAGAAAAAGTACGAAAAAATCTCGGAGAACTTGACCCAGCAGAATCACAAAGGATTGCTGATTTACTTGGGGGAGAAGTAGGAACAGAACGGAGTGCACAGACTTCTGGTCAAATTGCAAGACCAATTACAAACAAAAAACGACAATATATCCCTACAAAGCCACTTTCAGACTCAGAGCTTCAAAGACAACGTGAAGAGCAAGAGCAAAGTGAACAGCTCACACTGATAAAAAAGAAAGCAATTCCATATCTTTCACCGCAGGAGCGCAAGGCTTTTTACAAGCTTCTAACATCATCTCAATATAAAATATCTCAAAAACCGGGATTTTTCAAATTCCTTGCGTGTTTTGGGAAAGTAGGCCCAGACGATTTATCCGTACATTTTATCAAAAACAGACTGCCAACACATGTTGCGCGCATAGATTCTTTTATCGATTCAATGAAAAATCTCATCGATTCGACAAATGGAGAATACAAACAAAAAATTACAACAGATGACTCACCCTATTTTAAAACTTTGCGGTATATCTATGATTGGAATACAATAATGCTTACAGAGTCTTCTAGAACATTATCAAATACAACAGAGCCCATAATGGAAGATGCAATAGTTGTAGCAAAGGAATTGTTTAAGCATATAATGCGCTTTTATTTTTTGGGTGAATCGAAAATGGCAGAGGCAATAAAAAAACTATATATGGCAGCCACAAAGCCAAATTCTCCGAACAAAGCAAAAAATCTTGCATATGCTAAGCAAGCAACTGCAGATTGGATTTATATTTTTAGCAAAATTGTTCATGAAACATACCCGCTACTTATGAGAATGACAAGCACGCATTGTTATCCCTATCCTGATTTTTACACACAAAATATTTCAAAAATATTACCTTTTTTAGGATTAACAAAATTTGATCTAATCTTACCTAAGAAAAATGAAAAAGAGCAAGAAAAAGAGACACAACCAATTGTGGTACCAGTAACAGTTGAAACAGAGTCAATCAAAAACGAAATACCCACTAACATACGGCAATCTCTTTCTGTACTTAACAATCTTTTTCCTAATGCTGGATGGAATGATTTAGAAAAAAAACCTGACATGTACCCCTACTTCCAGCCTTTGTATCAATTCCGCGACGGATTTAATGTTTTATCCCCATCTAATCCACTTCAAATTACTATCGTTCTACTAAGAATCGTTGAAGATTTTTTCCAAGGATGTAGAAACATAGCATTTAATATTGATCCTGAAAACACAGATCACGCAGATTATATTCTTACAGATGATAGCCTACAAAAAATAATTGCAGAATGGTCCCAATATCGTGAAGTTATGTTTAACAAAATGCTGTGCCCCGAACTCAGAGATTACGTAAATCGAGTTTATGCGCAAAACGAATTTAAAAAATCAAAGTATGCAAAAAAACAACTTTCAGGTTGGTTATGGCAAATGAAATATTTATTTCACCCTCACTTAGCTTTTGAAATAGTTTTTTTAGAACGACCCTCTCATGATTCCACTTATAAATCTCTTCCAGTACGCATCCATCAAGTAACAAACATTTTTTCTTTGTTATTAAAAAATGCAAGCCAAGAGGGTGAGCAAAAAAATGCTAACTTTTCCGCACAGTATCGTTTCGATGTTGAAAACCCTATTGCCTTTCGTTTAAAAGTACTTTTAGGTGGAGAAAAATCTGAGTTAAAAACAAACCTAAACTTAATAAAATATACGTTACATGCACTAAAGGTGCTTGATTGGTGGGTTAATGACAAGAATTCTTTAGCCTACAGAGAAGAAATCGTTGTGCCATACAGAACAGAAACAGAAGATGGAGAGCCATCATTTTCTGCGCCTCTTCGAACAAATCAAAAAGAACTTTTTTTGCATTATGCAAAAAAACGAGGACCAGATCAAAATAGTGAAGCAGAGCCACAAAACGAAGAATCTGATTCTGAACAAAAAGACGAGTAACTACTTTAGTTGATTTTCCTTTTACAATTTGATATTCTCTTTTAAGCTTCGTTTAAGAAACTGTTGCTATACTTTTCAAAAAAATAAAATGCGAGGAATGTATGATTGAATTAAAGCATGTTTCGCGTTCTTTCGGTAATTTTAAAGCCGTGGACGATATTTCGTTTTCAATTCAAACGGGAGAAATTGTCGGCTTTTTAGGGCCAAACGGCGCCGGAAAAACAACAACAATGCGAATGATTACAGGCTTTTTAGATGTCAGTGATGGAGAAATTCAGATTGACGGGGAAAACATAAGCCTAAATGAAAAAAAATGCAAGAAAAAGATTGGATATATGTCAGAATCGGCACCGCTTTACGGCGATATGATTGTGCACGACTATCTTGAATATGTAGCGCAAATTCAAGGTGAAAATTCTAGGGAAAGAATTCCGTATCTCTGCAATGCGTGTGGATTAAAAGATGTGATGCACAAAAATATTTCAGATCTTTCTAGAGGGTATCGTCAACGGGTGGGATTAGCACACGCATTGATGAATGATCCAGAAATTCTCATTTTAGATGAACCAACAAGTGGCCTTGACCCTAATCAAATCACAGAAGTACGTAATCTCATAAAAGAAATTGGAAAAACTCGAACAGTTATTATATCAACCCATATTTTAGGTGAAGTTGAGATGATTTGCGACCGAGTTATCATTATTTCAAATGGTGTAATTGTAGCTGATAGCCCTACATGCGAGCTTCGAAGCCGTTATGCAAGCTCTACAAGTGTACGCCTTCAAATTGCGGGAGCAAAAGAAAAAGAGCTAATAGCAGCTCTAAACGTAATTGATGGAATCGGAACAATAACCACTATTGAAGAAGAATCCGAAGAAATAAGCATCCCTAAAAATGTAGCGAATCGTACTGGTATAATTGCTGCAATAAACGGTGAAAAAGAAGTTAGACCTTTA
>CAYJOZ010000068.1:6792-8497 GCA_964371925.1 uncultured Treponemataceae bacterium
CAGATGCTATTGTAAAGAAAGGTTGGGCGCTATATGAAATGACCCTAATTCGAAACAGCTTAGAAGATGTGTTTAGAACACTCACAACAGGAGGAGGACAATAATGAATAATACAAAAACTATTATAAAAAATCCTGCCGTAATAATTATGAAAAGAGAATTGCTTGCATATTTTACAAGCCCTGTTGCATACATAGTGATAGGACTTTTTTTAGCGTTTTCAGGATTTTTATTTTTTTCTATTTTCTTTTTAATGAATCGAGCCGATTTGCGCCCGTTTTTTACAAATCTTCCTTTGTTATTTGCATTTTTTATTCCTGCCATTACGATGAGGCTTTTTGCAGAAGAACAAAAAACAGGTACAATGGAAACCCTGATGACTCTTCCTGTAAGCACAGTTGAAGTAGTAACAGGGAAATATCTTGCCGCATTGAAGTTTAGTGTAATAATGCTTGTTCCAACTATAAGCTATGCAGTCACAGCATCTTTTTTTGGCACACTTGATGTTGGCGCTACTTTCTGTGGCTATATAGGTGCAATTCTCCTTGCAGCAGCTTTTTGCTCTGTTGGGATTTTTGCTTCCTCAATAACAAAAAATCAAATTGTAGCGTTTTTTGTTGCTTTTACTATTTGTATTTTACTTGCACTGATTGATCAATTTTTACTATTTTTACCCACAACCGCAGTGAATTTTTTCCAATTTTTATCTGCGGGAAGCCACTTTACATCTATTTCACGTGGCATTATTGACTCAAGAGATGTAATTTATTTCGTATCTGTGTGCGCAATATTCTTTACACTTACAGTAAAAACACTTAATGCAAAAAAGGGGACCATATGAAACTAATCAATTGGATTAAAAGTCCTAAAAGTGATTTTATACTTTTTATTATACTCATTATTCTTGTAAACCTTGTAGGGACAAGAGCCTTTTTAAGAATTGATGCAACAGCATCGAAAAGATTTTCTCTTTCACAAGGAAGTGAGAATTTAGTACAAAATTTAGAAGAACCTCTTTCAGTAAAAGTATTCTTTTCTGAAAATCTACCTTCTCCATACAATACAACATATCAGTATGTAACAGACTTGTTAACTGAGTATCAAGGCAGTGCTAACGAAAACTTTTCATGGGAAGCCTATGATATGGATAAGATTGAAAATGAAGAGATTGCACGAAACTACAGGCTTAACCAAATACAGATACAAGAAATAAACAACAATGAAGTGGGCTTTAAAAATGTGTGGATGGGAATTGTCATCACCTATGCAGATAGAATAGAGATACTTGATGGAATTGCAACGAGCGATGGCTTAGAATATAGACTCACAACAACAATGAGCTCAATGATAGATGCAGTTAGTTCTCTTTCAGGTCTTTCGAGCAATGTCGAATTAACATTATATATTTCCCCTGAACTAGCAGATTTTGACATACAAGGGTTTTCAGATATCGAGCCCCTTGTTTTAAACTCTTTTTCTACTTTTAATGCAAAGCATAAAGGGAAAATAACGTATGATATTATTAATCCTACCTCGGAAGAGGTTGCTACTCTCGCTGAAACATATGGTATCCAAAAACTTGATTGGCAAGAAGAAGATGGCAATGTTGGTTCAGGTATCCTCGGTTTAGTGCTTTCCTATGACGACAATTTTAGAGTTGTACCATTAGAAATGACGAGCCAACTCTTTTTCGGCAATATAATAG
>CAYJOZ010000069.1:0-4178 GCA_964371925.1 uncultured Treponemataceae bacterium
GCAGGTTCGAATCCTGTCGTTCCGAAATGCAATACGTAATTTATTCAATTCTTGCGTTAGTTGCCTGTACAGCAGGCGCAATTAGTGGCATGGGTGGCGGAGTAATCGTAAAACCCATTATGGATATACTCGGCCATTATGACGCAGTAACAATCAGCCTATTAAGTAGTATTACCGTTTATTCAATGTCAATTGTATCTCTTATTAAAAGTAGGGGACAAAGCGATTTACAAGATGAAACATGGTCATCTCCTTCACGCCTTGTGGTATTGGGTATAGGTGGTGTAATTGGTGGCTTATCTGGGCAATTTCTTTTTTCTTATGTTGTCGAAGCGGTAAACTCAAGTACTCTTGTAACACTTATACAAAACATACTATTCTTTTTTGTTAGCGTAGGTATCACAGTGTTTCTCTTTCTTTTAAAAAGAATTAGAACCCTTAAACATACTTCTCATCTTGTATACTGTGCAACGGGAATTGGGTTGGGACTTATTTCTGCATTCCTTGGTATAGGTGGTGGTCCCATTAATGTTGCAGTCATTATGTTTATGTTTTCATTCGATATGAAAACAGCAGCATTTTCAAGTATTATTGTTATATTCTTTTCACAATCTTCAAAGCTTTTACAGGTGTTCTTTTCAAATGGTTTTGAAGGACTTGACTTATCTATCGCCCCGTTTATGATTGTATTTGCAACTATCGGTGGTTTTGTAGGAACTGCAATTAAGAAAAAGCTTTCAAATGAAGCTGTAGCAGTTCTCTTTAATGCAGTTCAAGTATTTATTATTCTTTCGTGTGTTGTCAATATTATAAAAGCAAGCATTTTGCTATAAAAAAAGCTACGTGAAAACGTAGGTCACTGAAAAAGTCTGTTACTTTTCCAGTGACCGGTCGAGTTTGCATGAAAATTTTAGTGATATTTACGTTTTCATTGCAAACATCGCAATAAATCTAAGGTTGCCACTGCAAAACTGAAGTTTTTCAGTGGCCTAGAAAACGTAGCTTTTTTACTCTATTCGCTGTCTACCGGAAATAGATAAATATCTTCTATTTTGAATCTATTTGTTGTATCTGGTTTTGCTTCATGCTGTTTTGAGCTGGTAATATGATACGAAAATGCGTACTTAGTTGTTTCATAATTATCGGAACTTACTTCAATAAGAAAATTAAATGTTTTTTCCTCATCATAATGTTCAGATGCTATTGGCTTTACCCAAAAAGTGTATGCACCCTTCGTTAAATCATGAAGAATGTAGGGATTTGACCATGTTTCATCAAGCATGTCTATTTGACCTGCATCAGAGCGAAGTGTAACATAGCCTGTTGGAATTGGTTTAAATGTTTCACCATCATAAATTGACCCATAAAAAATAGGAAAATTGAAAGCTGCTTCTAATTCATTTATTTCTGTTTCAAAAAGAACTTCTTTTCCATGAAAAGACCTTCGTACCGAAGAGACTTTTTTCATTCCTTCGATTATTAAAAAATCAAGATCTGCATCAAGCTGCGAGCCAGAGTCGGCTTCCGCATGGGCAATTCCCCTTTCAGAAACAACATATCGAGGTTTTAGTCTATTAAGAACATATGCAGTGGTATCTAATTGGCACTGCTCGCAGCCACAATGAAACCATGATGCATCTTGAATATCTTTATCTGCATAAATTGTTTTTACACGATTTATGACTTGCTCTTCAAGAATGTTGTGTATTTTCATTATATCCTCCAAATCCAAACTATGCGGCAGATTACACACTTAGTCTATAATATAGTATATAGTAATTATGAGTATAATGCAATAATTTTTTCAAGAAGTTTTTTACTAATTGGTATATTTTTTTGATATATGCCGATTCTAATTTTTCGCAATGTAGTTACAAATGAATCGACAGTGTTTTGTGAGAAAACAGTTGGGCTATGCGAAAAATTGGTGTTAAGATCTTGAATTAATAAATCGCTCTCAAAACTAATACGTTCAGGTATGTCTATAATGAGTTCAGAGGGAAGGCATTGTAGCATGTCTGCAATGATATACTCATTTTCAGATCGTACTTGTAAGTTTTCTAATGATAGGTGTTTTTCATTATTGCTATCAAAGGGGATTTCAACAATTGTGGTATATAAGCGTTGTTCTCGTAGCTCTCTAGCACAAAGATATTCTTCAAATTGTGAGCTAGGGAGGTTCTTGTAACGGTTTTGTAGTAGATAAAAAATTCCATCATCATCTAGCTCATATAACTCTTCTGCTTCAACTATGTTTTTATGCAGTGCAGCAGCAAGTGTTTTTTTCATCATAGCTGTTGCCATTCGAACTTGTTTATGCCAGTAAACAGCTCTATACATTAAGTATTTTGAAAAAAGAATATTTTCAACAGAGGAAATGCCGCTAGATTCAACACTAATGCCGTTTATTTTATCAGGATGTATCACAGAAAGTATGAAGTCTATATCTTGTACTCCATAAGGCACCCCACAAAAGAATGCATCTCTATTCAGGTAGTCAAGCTTATCTGGATCCAAAACTCCTGATAGTAGCTTTCGAAAAAAAAGTGTTTCGGTATCAGTTGTTGTAATTGTATGATCTGTAATTGCAGCCGCCTTTTCCGGGTCTGCTCCCCATGCAGATATAATACCTTTTAGAGGTTCTCTTAAAAGCTGCCTTGCGGTGAGTGTTTCATGATCAAGTAGCGGTAGTTCTTTTAAGGAATGAGTATATGGGAAATGTCCTAAATCATGAAACAAGGCTGCTGCGGCAAAAGATTTTTGTCCTTCTTGTGTTGTCCATTCAGATGCACCTTGTTCTAGCAGTCTGTCAAGAATCCTCATGGCGACATGATACACCCCAAAAGAATGCGCCGCTCGAGTATGCGTAGCACCAGGATATATATAGTATGAAGGGCCTAACTGCTTTATTCGCGTGAGCCGAATAAAATCACTTGTCTCTACCGCCTCGTAAAGCTTTGAGGGAATGTATATATGTTTCCATAATGGGTCTCGTACCGCTTCACAAGGCTCTAAAAACACTTATTGGCCTCCAGTTTTTGTATATGACGTTAAACCGCCAGCCTTAATAATTTTACGTGCTCTACTTGAAAAATCATTTATTGCTTCAATAGTGATGTCGCCAGATGGTGTTTTTGCTGTAATAATAAAGTCGCAGCCTGTTTCTAAGGCATTGTCAATATTCGTAATAGTGAGTACATCATCCTTTGATAACGCATCGTAATCGCTAGTATTTTTAAACTGTAGTGGTAAAATACCATAGTTTATGAGGTTTGCCTTATGAATACGTGCAAAAGATTTTACAAGAACACATCTCACACCCAAGTACATTGGCGCTAGGGCAGCGTGCTCTCTTGAAGATCCTTGTCCGTAGTTTTCCCCACCCACAATAATTGAGCCGTCTCTTCCTGATTCCAAAACAGCTGTGGCGTTTTTATAAAAATCAACATCTAGTCTTTCAAGTGTGAACTTTGATATTTCTGGGATATTTGACCGCAAAGGAAGCATTTTAGCTCCTGCAGGTAAAATATCGTCGGTTGAAACATTGTCTCCAGCTTTTAAGATTAGTGGAAGCTCGAGGCTTGCCTTCATTTCTGGTGCCTTTGGACAAGGTTTAATATTAGGCCCACGAACAATTTCCACTGATTCGGCTTCAGACTCTGAAAGTGGTGCAATGAGCATACCTTCATCGAGTGTAATTGCTTGGATTTCTGTAGGTGAAAGGTTTGTTGAAGATGCAAAGCCTATTTTTTGATGTTCGTCTGAATCTTTGAGTAAATCTACAGGATTCGTAATAACGCCTGTGATTGCAGCACTTGCAGCTGTTTCAGGTGATACCAAATATACTTCAGCATCTGCAGTTCCGCTTCTTCCTTTAAAGTTTCTATTAAATGTTCGAAGAGTTACAGCACCCGTTGATGGCGCAAATCCTTGTCCAATGCAAGGCCCACAAGCACTTTCTAATATGCGAAATCCTGCTCTAATTAATTCCCCTAAAATGCCAGATTTTTCTGCTAACAGTAGGGTTGCACGGCTTCCCGGCGCAATACCTGCTTCAATGTGAGGAGAAACATGCTTACCCTTAACTATTTTTGCAACTGCTGCTAAATCGTCTAGAGAAGAGTTTGTACAAGAGCCGATAACTACTTGGTTAACTTTTTTTCCTTCAAGCTCAGCTA
>CAYJOZ010000069.1:4188-8443 GCA_964371925.1 uncultured Treponemataceae bacterium
TATAGGTTTAATTGCATCTGGTGAATGAGGGCAAGCCGCTAATGGTTCAAGCTTGTCTAAGTGTACTTCAATAACCTTATGGTACTGAGCTCCTTCGTCAGCTTTTAATTCTACCCAGTCGTTTTCCCTTCCCATCAGTGCCATAAAGGCTTTTGTGTTTTCATCTGATGGAAAAATGCTACATGTAGCACCAAGTTCGGCACCCATATTTGTTATGGTAGCTCTTTGTGGAACAGATAAACTAGTTGCACCTTCCCCAAAGTATTCATATACTGCAGAGACACCGCCTTTTACTGTCTCTTGTCGTAGCACATCTAAAATAATATCTTTTGCACTGGTTCCATTTTTCAGCGTACCTTTTAAATGCACACCGATAACTTTTGGCATAACTATATGAAATGCTCCGCCACCCATTGCAACTGCTACATCAAGGCCGCCTGCACCAATTGCAATCATCCCTAATCCACCGCCAGTAGGAGTGTGAGAATCAGAGCCTAAAAGCGTTTTACCTGGAATTCCAAATTTCTCTAAATGTACTTGGTGACAAATGCCATTTCCAGGTCGTGAAAACCATAACCCATACTTAGCAGCAATGCTTTGAAGGTATTGATGATCATCCATATTCTTGAAATCTGTTTGAAGTGTGTTGTGATCAATATATGACACTGAAAGCTCAGTTTTAACACGAGGAATACCAATTGTTTCAAACTGTAAGTAGGCCATAGTCCCTGTTGCATCTTGCGTTAGAGTTTGGTCAATTTTTATTGCAATTGAAGTACCTTCTTTTATTGGCTCCCCCGCAATAAAAGAAGTATCAGGATATGCCTCTGTAATTAAGTGTGATTGTAGGATTTTTTCTGTTACGGTCAATGCCATTATGCCTCCAAAGTCAAGCAAAAGTGAAAACTTGTCGATACTTTAAAAGTACATTTGCTTGATTCTTATAGTATTTTTTATTAATATTGTACTGATTAATTGTTCAAATGTCTATTACTTAGCTAAAAAAGTTTTATAAACAATAGGAATAAAAGGTAATATGAAGGTTTATGTCGCTATAAGTATTTTTTTACTATTCTCGTGTTCAAATAACAATGATGTCAGCGATATAGCACTGGATGAAAGTAAAACCCTGAGACAAAAGGTAGAAGTCCTTGATAGTGGCATTACATGGACTTTAGGTGCAAATAGTGCTATTAGTACCAGTAATAAATCTAGTCATGAAGTGGTAATTGATAATTCAAGCTCTTTATTTTTTGTATCCTCAATAGACACAATGATTTATCCAACCTTGGAAGGTTTTGGAAGTTTGAATGTTCAAACAATGCCAAGCGAACTATTATCATTTGTTAATCTGTTTTTAGATGATTTACAAAAAAAAGCAGTAGGTGAGACGTTTTTTTCAGAAGAGAAGCAATTTCTCAAAAAAATTATTGATTATAATAGTAAAGAAATGCCAGAATATACATCGTACGTAATTGGCGAAGCTTTTAAATTTGAAAATCCAAAGGGTGCATATCAAATTCCGATTCGGTTATTTTTTGATACTGCATATCTGGACTGTATGGTATTCTGTTTGCTTGCTAATGACTCATATATTATTGAACAATTTGATATTGGAGCAATTGTGTATGAATGATGGCCTACTTGGATTAGAGCGTGATGTCGTATTGAATACCCTCGTGCAAGATAAAACGCCTTTGACAATAGCACCACTTGTTAAGGAGGGTGTGAGTGTTGATAGTATGACCTTACAAAGCTCTGAATACAAAATATATCCACAAGGTTTTCTGTTTTTTAAACGCTTTTTACACCAGTGGAAACCAATAGATGATTTACTAGTTAGCTCAACAAAGGTTTCGGTGCGCATGACCATTAGCTTCTATCATAAAGGTAGGGGAATGTATTTTATTTGTGGCTTGAGTCGTGTTCAAAATGGATATGCACTAATTATTCCCATGCAAGTTCATAAAATGATTGATTCGCCAAAAGCTACGTTGGATGAAATTAGTGCTAAGATTTTTTTTGATGGATTTTCTGGGACATTCATAAAGTGTGAGCAATTAGATTTCTTTCCATTATTTGAAAATAAACTATGGCTTAACTTTTCAAAAAAAGATTTTGACAGATCAAAAGATTTATTGCAGAAAATTGCTAATATAGAAGAGGTTAGACTTTCAAAGTACTGTAAAAAAGTTGTAATAGATACAAAGCTATTATTATATGTTCCTGAAAAAAAATTGCCAAAGTGGAATTTTTTCCCATATCCGGTAACTGTAACTGAAGACCATGTGGATTTTCTAGATCGTAGCTCAACTGCAAGTGAAATTGAAGGCTGTGTACATCCATTATATATTCCTCTCTGTGATACTTCCCAAGGTTCTGTGCATACAATTCTTGGAGTAAAGCCAAAAATATTGTTGCTTACACCTAGTGATGTATTGGATAGTTTACATTTGTTATCTGTTTGTCGATTTTTAACCACGAAAGTTGGCAACACATTTACGGCAAAGGAAATGAATAACTTGCATATCATTTTTTTAAGTGAAAATACTATAATTCTGGGACGTCATGAAACAAAAAATAGTAGAATTTTTCCCCTTTCTATAGGGCAAGAATATAGTTTGCAGTTGTTTATTCCCACAGAAACCTTAGTTCGCACTATACGCGTACAAATAGCTGTTAAAAATGTACACAAAAATAAGATGAAGGCTACCTGTGCCGTGTGTAACTTTTTACACTTACAAGAAGAAGACAGAAGATACCTTCACGAAAAATATTACAATTCTAGATTAAGATGAGAGTACGCCCTTTTCATAAATCAATTGATAGTGTATACTTACTATATGAATACTCTACGTTTAAATGAAGAACAAAAAGAATTTTATGATGAATTAGCAGAAAAAATAGGTGACTCTGTTGAATCAATAGAAATGGTTTGTTTTGAAGCAGAACCAACTCTCTTTGATACATTAGGCCTAAAACCTCTGCCAGGAAGAAATGTACTGTGGGGAATATTGGTATATGGAAAAAATGGCTTATATCTTTATGTAAATCCAGTTGAAACAACAATACTTGGCTTTAAGATAAGTGGTGGGCGCAAGCCTCCTAAAGAGCAGTTGTTTTCTTTTGATTCATTTCTTTCATGGGACATCCAACCAGTAGTGAAAAAAACACTGTTTGGGCTCAAAAATGAAAAATATACTCTTATTCTAGATATTTCATATAACTCAGAAAAGTATGGCGTAATAAAGGGCAGGTTTACTCTTCAGACACAATTGTATGCAAAAGATACACTTTTAAAAATGAGTTCGTATAAAAAATAGATGCTCGTTTATTCTGTTTCTGGAGAGCTTTCTTTAGTGCTGCCTTCTATAGCTTCTTCGGCTCTTTCTTTTTCTTCTGCATAACTGCCTAAGAAAACTGAAACAGGATGTAATGTGTGAAAGTTTTCACAAATAATTTTTAAGATAACCATCATTGGTACACCGAGAACTAATCCTGTGAATCCCCATAACCATCCCCAAAATGAAAGAGAGACAATAATTACAAATGGCGAAAGGCCTAGTTGGCGCCCTTGTATTCTTGGCTCCAAAAAGTTTCCGAGAACAAAGTTTACTCCAAGCATTAATAGACCTGTTAAGAGTATCGGGGTAGGGTCGGGGAAAAATTGCACAAGTGCAAATATGGTGGTTAAAAGACCCGAAATAATTGAACCAAAATTAGGTATAAAATTAAGAAGAAAGGCAATAAAGGCCCAAATGATTGGAAAATCTAAACCGATTGTAAGTGTACCTACAAAAACGAGAATACCGGTAGCAAGCGAAATAAAAAATTTAACAGACATATAGCGAATAATCTGTTCAATGATGTTAGAGATTATTGATGTAACCTTTTCCTTGTTTTCATCGCCGAACATTATTTCAAGCTTTTTACGTAAAAATCGTAGTTCCATTAAAAAGAAAATTGCAAATAAAGTTACTATAATAAATTCTGCAAGAAAAGATAAAATATTTCCGGAAAAACTTAAGGCAAAATTCTGTAAGGTTTGTCTAATACCCACTTGGCTCCACAAGTTTTCTATTAAAGTAAATTCTTCGTTAAAAGGCAAGTTAAAAAAAACAGCAAGAGATGTATATATCGTCGTGAAGCGTTCTTCATACTTTGGAAATAAGTCTGCAATGGTTAAAAGGCTACTTAGTAATAAGCTTCCAAATCCCGTCACTGCTGCTAAAACAATAACAAATATAAGTATAAT
>CAYJOZ010000070.1:0-8122 GCA_964371925.1 uncultured Treponemataceae bacterium
ACATTGCAGTAGCAACAAACTCAGGACAAATCAAAACTGGTTCAATGAGCCGTTCTGATCGTATTGCAAAATACAACCAACTTCTTCGCATTGAAGAAGAATTGGGTGCACAAGCAGTATTTATTGGAAGAAAATTCAATAAGTAGTTTTCGTTAAAAATGCCGTCCGTGGCATTTTTAACTATCGAGTTTCAGCTTTGCTGAAACATCGCTGCTTATATAGTTTGGCGACATCCTTGTCGTTGTTTATAAACTGTTGGATGCTTAAAAGAAAGAGCGCTCGGTATCGAAAGATATCGGGCGTTTTTTTTTGAATAATAAATAAAGGAAAATTGCAATTCTTACCCTTGGCAAAATGGTAGTTGTGTGTTAGAATTATTATAGAGATTGTAGAGTTTACTTCTAGAATCTCTACAATAACATTGGAGGTCTTTATGAAAAGCACAAAGAAAGTGTTGGTAATGTGTTTGTTTATATTTTTAGCAACAAGCATAGTTTTTGCAATGGGTGGAAATGACGATGCAGGTAAAACTGTATTAAACATTATGGGCTATGGTGATAATGCCAGTGCAGAAGGGCAAAGTTTTTTACGCATTGTAGAAGCATTTGAAGCTGCAAATCCTGATATAAAAGTGAACTATGAGTTGCTTTTTGAAGAACCATATCATCAAAAAGTAATAGCACGTCTTGCTTCAGGTGATGTTCCTGATGTTGCATATATGGGCTCTGATGCTCGCTGGGGTAAGCCATGGCAAGAAGCTGGGCAACAAGTTGATATAACAGACTTAATTGATCCAGCAGTTTTTAACATTGGTGCATTTGGTGGTCCCGATGGAGCAAATGGCGAATACTACTATGTTCCTATTGGAACAGGAAACTTTTGTACCGTAATGTATGCAAACGTAGAACTATTAACATCTCTTGGCTTAGAACTTCCAAAAACATATGGAGATTTAAAAGCAATGGTTCCTGTAGCGAGGGCAAACAATATTGAAGTTCTTACCACTCATGGTGCAGGTTCTTGGGTATGGGGATCATGTGTTATGTCATCAATTTTTGCACAAACAACTGGTAAAGCAGATTGGCCACAACAGCTTGTTGCAGGTGAAGTAAGCATGACAGATGCAGATGCTGTTGCAGCCTTAGAGTTCCTCGAAACAATGGTTGCAGATGGAGTTATTTCAGAAGAAACTGTTCTTTTAGATACAGGAACTGCAACATCAAACTTTAGCCAAGGCAAAGCATTGTTTTTCATGTCAGGGCAATGGGATGCTGGTAATGTAGCAATTGATTTGCAAGAAACTATGAAAATGATGCCTTTCCCTGCAGTACCTGGCGCAAAAGGTCAAACTAATACTGTTTCTGCTGCAAAATCTACCGGGTATGGAATTACAAAAAGCGCAATGGAAAAAGGTCTTGGCGAGGCTGCTATGAGATTTATTGAATTCTTTAACAGTGAACAAGAAGTTGAACAACGCCTAAGAGACGGTGCTATTGTAGCTCCAGTTCTAGCAAACTATGTTATTCCTTCTGATATGCCTACAATTGTTGGACTAAAAAGCGACCTTGCAACAAGTTCAACACTTACGCAAGTAATAGACTCACAATTAGTTGGTGCACCAAACGACACATTAAATACCGGTTTCCAAGAAATCGTTAGTGGAAGAAAATCACCTCAAGAAGTTGCTGAATCAGTTCAAGCTTTAATTAAATAAGTAATTTTTCAAAGGCTGTCACAAAAGACAGCCTTTCTATTTTAAATTTTGCTCATTATGAGTCATTTCGTGACAGTGGGAATATTTTTACTGTTGAACCTCTTACAATTAAAGAAGTATGTAAAGAGGCTGTTTTTGCCTTATTTCCGATACCTACGCTTATAGATAATAAGTTTTAGTGTTGGCAAAAGTAGCAAAAGTATCGGGAATAACAAGGAGTTTAGTGTGAAAAAACATGATTATAAAGATTTTTCAACATTTCTATTATTTGTACTACCAGGCCTAGCACTGTATTTATTGATAGTTGCATATCCGATTGTCTATTCAGTTTTTTTGAGTTTTTCCGATTATAATCCTAATTCAGGTGGCGAATGGAATATAGTAGGGTTTTCAAACTACACAACAATGTTTCAAGATCCTGAGTTTTGGTATGCTTTTAAAAATAACATGATAGTTGTAGCTGTATCGGTTTTTGGACAGATTCCTATTGGATTTACATTGGCATTTATTCTTTTTAGAAAACAAGTACGCGCAAAAAACTTTTTTCAATCAATGGTTTTTTTACCTCAATTTTTATCCACAATAGTTATTGGTATTATGTGGAGGATGATTTTTGCCGTTGATGGGCCTGTTTCAACAATATTGCAAATTACATCTGGAGATCCTAATAGGCAATTTACTATGATGCTTGATAAAAGCACGGCCATGATTCCTATTGCCGTTGCTCTTATTTGGATGTATACCGGTTTCTATATGATAATTTTTTTAGCAAACTTGCAAAAAATTGATGAAAGCATGATTGAGGCTGCAAAAATTGACGGGGCTTCTGAGGCTCAAGTTTTTACAAAGATAATAATCCCACTTTTAGCAGGAACAATTCTTGTTTCGTGTGTCTTAGCTATTGCTGGGTCTTTAAAAGGTTTTGCCCTAATTTTTTCAATAACTACTGAAGGTATAACTCGAATGAATGCTGAAGTTTTACCTATTTTTATGTATAGAACAGCATTTCAAAACTATGTAAACCCACTTCGGTTTGCTTACGGGTCTGCTATTTCAAATACGGTTGTTTTGATAAGTATTATAATGATTTTTTGCAGTAATTGGATAGGCAAAAAGCTTGGTACAAGCGAGGAGTATTAGTATGAGTTCAACAATTGTTACAGAAAAAAATTCTAGAAATACTCTACTTTCTGCATTGGTTGCAAAACCATTATCATACTTTGTGTTTACATTATGGGCTTTAATTACTTTAATGCCTCTTGTGTGGATGACCTATTCTTCTTTTAAAACAAATGAAGAATTGAATTTAAATATTTACTCTTTGCCATATGCAATGTTTGATAACAAAAATGATGTATTTGAAGTGATAAAACCTCAATTAAACATTATGTATCCAGAAGGATTATTGGAAGAATATGGATTGCTTCCAAATCAAATAAATGAAATTAATGAGAAACTATTGATTATTGAATCTACTACAATTGCGGTGGGTAGAAGGCTTAAGATTCATTTTATTGATAAGCAATACCTTATAGATGAAGGGTTTACGCATATTGCAAATTTAGAAAGTGGTGCAGAGTTAGCGCTTAACGAATTCCCTGACAATATTCAAAAAACTGTTAGCAGGGAAACTGTATGGTGGAATTATACTTCTGCATGGAATCGTGGAAGCTTAGGAATAAAATTCTTAAACAGTATTCTTTATACATTTGTTTCTACATTTAGTGTTGTTATACTAGGGTTAATGATAGGCTACGGCATAAGCAAATTTAAGTATAAAAAAATTGCTGCACTAATAGGAGCGCTTATAGGGCTTGGGTATCTTATCGATATAAATCAGGTAATCATTCCTTTGTTTTTAATGCTAACGGAAATGAATCTAGCTGATACACATTTAGGTATTATTCTTGTTTATACTGCCTTTGGGCTTCCTCTTTCTGTTATGCTTTCTTCTCAGTTTATTCGAGGGCTTCCGAGTAGCCTTATTGAGTCTGCATATATCGATGGGGCAACACCGTTTAGAACTTTTAGAAGTATAATTGTTCCAATGACTATTCCTGTTATAGTAACAATAAGTGTTATGTCCGGTTTAGGAATTTGGAATGAGTTTATTCTTGTTCTGGTGCTTGCTAGTTCTGAAGCTACAAAATCGCTGCCAGTTGGAGTGTTTTCTTTTTCAAGTAGAACGGGAACACAACTTGGATGGCAAATTGCAGCTCTTATCATTGCAACTGTCCCCGTTCTTGTCGCATACCTTGTTTTCCAAAAACGCCTTGCAGAAGGTGTTGCGGGTGGTGCAATAAAAGGTTAATAAAAAAAACTGTCGCTTCACTGAAACTTTAGATTGTGCGACAGTTTTTATACTTAAAGTTTTTTTATTTCAAAGGGCCTCTATAGTACAGTATGTCTAAGAGGTCTAGCCTTTTTTTGTGAATTTGCAATCGACTTGCAAACGATTCAAAATCTTTTTTATTTCTTTCTAGCCATAAACATTCAGAAATAGCACATAGTCTTGGAAAAATCATATATTCCGCCATTTTTGCAGAATGTATTTCTTCGCTCCAAAAATTTGCTTGTCCACCGATGTATAAATCTTTTAAAGCAAGATCTGGAACTGGATTAAAGTTATAGCTTTTTTCTACACTTGTTATGTCCAACCGTCCTGCTTCTAAAGGGTCATCACTGTGTTTAAAGTTTAGATAACAACCATCGGTTAATGGCGACATAATAACTCTATTGCCTTTTGTGACAGCTTTTTCTCCACCTGTAACACCTTGCCAAGATTGCACAATCAAATCTTTAGGGAGGCCTGTTTTTTCACTTCCGTCCAGAACTTCATCCCATCCAATAACGGTTTTTCCATATTTTGTTAGCATATTTGAAATCTTTGCAGTAAACCATGGTTGAATTTCTTCAACTTTTTCAATTCCTTCTTGATCCATTTTTTTCTTGCACTTCGGACAAGCAGCCCAACGAGTGCGAGGGCATTCGTCTCCGCCAATATGCACATACTGACCAGGGAAAAGACGGCATACAGTTTCAAATACTTTTTCAAGTAAAACAAAAACATCTTCTTCGCCCATACAAAGTACATCGTCAAAAACACCTGCGCCGCCTTGCACTTGGTATGGGCCTCCTATACACCCCAATCCGGGGTAGGCTGCAAGCACTGCCGAAGTATGCCCAGGAACATCAATTTCAGGAACAATAGTAATATGCCTTTCCGAGGCAAATTGAATAACATCTTTTATTTCGTCTTCGCTATAAAAGCCACCTTTTTTCGGGGTCGGAGGTGAATCGGTAGAAACATTAAATCCCCCAATTTTCGTTAGCATTGGGTATTCTTTTACTGCTAATCGCCAGCCTTGATCGTCTGTTATATGCCAGTGAAAAATATTTAGTTTATGAAACGCAATTATATCAATAATTTTTTTTACGAACTGGACAGGATAAAAACACCTGCTTGTATCAAGCATAAAGCCACGCCATTTACAGTGTGGCGAATCTTCAATCTCGCAGCATTGCAAGGCTCCATTACCACTCATAATGAGCTGCCGTAATGTTTGAAAAGCGTAAAAAACACCTGCTTCGTCAAAGGCGCTTATAGAAATTTTGTTAGGCAAAATTGTGAGTTTATAGGACTCTGCTAGAAGACTCTCATCTTTTAGAACGGAAATAATTTCATTAGCACCATTTTTGAGGTCGAGCATAAAGCCGAGCTCGAGCAATTGCGCACAAATTACATCCATTTTTGTAGCAATAGAATCAGCTACTTTTATACCGTAGGTATTTTTGGTATCGATAATAAAGCTGCCTTCCAGTGTTTTAACTTTTCCTGGGAAAGGTATTAGGCCTTCAAACGACTGCGTGCTACTCATAAAGCATCTCCTGTAAAATCAATTTTTGCCAAAGGCAAATTTCTTATGCATATGTATCGCGCAAACTTGTTACGGTAAGCGAGTGTAAGAAATCCTCTTTTGATATTTTTTTGAAAGTTTCCTTGCTGCTATAGGCAGATAAAGAATCCTCTCCTTTAAAGTGAATTGAAACCGGTTTTCCGGGGAGCAGTGTCACCATGTTTGTAGAAAAAGTTCCTGCAAAGCTTGTTTCAAGTGCAACAAAAAATGCGGGTTTATCAGTTGTTAATGTAATACATAAGTTTTCATCAACAGCGACGCTAATATGAGCTTTTTGTATCTCGCATTGTTTGTATACTGTAGGGAACACAGTTGCATTTGTATCATAGCTTCCACAGATAAGCTCAGCATAGATAAAATAGTTTTCCGATTCTGCAGCATAATCTAGTACATTCATTTCCCATGCAGTTTCAACTGAATCAGGTGCAATATCTTTTGTGATTGATATTTTTTCTATTTCAGTCCCATTAAAATCTATCATACGTATTATAAGTTCGCCTGAAACTTTTTGACGAGTATCGTTAAGTATGCACGCTTGAATAGTTTCATCTTTTTTTTGTAAAACACCACCGCCTGCTACGGTAGAGTCTCCTGTCTTCTCTTTTGCGTTGCGATCTTTTTTTAGTAAGACAAGGGCAAGAGGAGCAAAAAATTTCTTTGCTTCATAATGCAACAATTTCCATCTTCCTGAATATTCAATTGACGACCAAGAGGCTATTGGCCACACATCATTTAATTGCCAATATATGGCACCCATACAGAGAGGACGAAGACTTCTCCAGTATTCAACTGCTGTTTTTATGGCTAATGCTTGTTGCACTTGGCTTACATACAACATCGAATGAAGTCCTTCCGGGAAACGGAAGTATCTTGAAAAATTTTCTAAAATTATCGAGTTCCCGCCAGGTGAACGTTGATGAAATTCCATTATAGGGCTTGTAAAATTTAATTGGTCATCTGGGGTATAACTTTTTACTTCCTCTAAAGAGGGAAAAGATTGGTATCCAAACTCAGACACAAAGCGTGGCTTTATGGTTAAATATGAATTAAAAGATTTTTTTTCATGCCACACAGACCAATAGTGCATATCACCTCTACCATCCGAGTGCCAGTTGTCGCTAAAATCATTTGGGCCTGCAGAAGGAGAACTTGGCCACCAAGCCCTGTCACTGTCGAGTTTTTGAATTTCATCTCCAATAACACCTTCATTTAATCTATCATAGTCAACTAAATATCTGTCACGATTTTTAATTGATACATCATACCAAGTTAAGGCTCCCAAATCTTCATTGTTTCCACACCAGAGAACAATACTTGGATGCGATTGCAAACGACGCACTTGATGGCGAATTTCATGGCGAACATTATCTAAAAATTCTGTATTTGACGGATATGTTGAACAAGAAAACATACAGTCTTGCCAAACCATAATACCTTTTCTATCGCACAACTCATAAAACATAGTACTTTCATAACGACCACCGCCCCAAACACGCACAGTATTTTGGTTTGCTTTTACAATGGTATCCAATAAATAATTGAGCTTTTCATCGGTAATTCGAGAAGGAAGGGCGTCTCCTGGAATCCAGTTTGCACCCTTAGAAAACACAGGTCGACCATTTACTTTAAAATATAAACTTTTTCCATAGCTATCTTCCTCTGCAATTGTTTCGATTGTCCTAAATCCAATTTTTTTTGAAAAGCTACTACTTTCGATTTTTACGGTAAGGGTATATAAGGTATTTTCATTTAAGGTTGGAAATCCGGTTTCTATAATAGCTTTATCGTCTTCAGGTCTACAGCCTGCAACATACCACATGTCGGGGTTTGCTACCTTTAGTGTTTCTTCAATACGATTTTCACCGGCTTTTACTACTGCTTCAAAAGTTTTTTCTGTTATTTTTTCGCCATTATCTTTTTCTAAAAAACAGGTAACAGAAACATTTGCATCAACAAAAGAAGTATAGGTAATACCTACTTCTACGTTCCAGTCAAGTCCGGCTTCTACCTCTTTTGTGGTTTTCTTACAAATAGGAAGAGTGCGGCTTTCAATATAATCGATGTGCCCTTCTATGCATTGTTCTAGATAAATTGAGTCGTAAACACCAAAAGCCATAATACATGGTCCCCAGTCCCATCCTGCATGACACTGAATTTTTCTTACTAAATTTCTATTTGGCGAACTTATATCATATAGTGAGCATGGAATTTCATAAGGCAATTTTGAAGCTGCTTCTATGGCATGTCGCTCTGATGGTTCAAACACGAGGGTGATAACATTTTTACCTTCTTGTAGATAATCGCTTACATCAAAGTACCATTTTCTAAACATGTTAAAGCACTTTCCAACTTCTTTGTTGTTTATAAAGACTTTTACAAAGGTATCTGCAGAATTTAATACAATAAATTGTTTGCCTTCTTTAAATGATGATGGAACTTCTATTTCTTTTGAACAAACCCAGTCTGTTCGTCCAACCCACTGAACATCAAG
>CAYJOZ010000071.1:0-8121 GCA_964371925.1 uncultured Treponemataceae bacterium
TCAAAAAAAGCAATGTAAATTGTAATGCGTAAAAAAAGGCTACCAATAAAAATTGGTAGCCTTTTTCTTTTATAAGTAAGTAACCTAAAAGTGTTTCATAAACGATAAAGAAGCATTTAATTGTGGAATTGAGCCTGGCTCTAAACCGAGTTCTTGTCCATAGAGTGAAAAATCTATGGTAGAGTCACCAAGTCTTACCCCTGCGCCTGCGTTTAGGTATAAATCACTTATGCCACCTCTAAGTGATACAAAGTCAAAAAAGGTAATCTCAGCTCCTAAAGAAAGATTAAGAAGAGGGTTCCGAGTAATTGTTTCAGGATGCAAAACAGAAATAATATCTTCATAGTCTAGCATTACTGCAAAATTTGTTATTACATCTTCTAAGAAAAACATAGGTACATCAACACCTACACCTATATCAAGACTGCTTTGAGCGCTCCCACTTGAATTACTTGTACTTGATGGAAAGTTCCCATTGGCAACAGCGCTTGCAATTGTATCGATACCGTACACATCTGTCCAAATTTTATTAAAGAAGTCCCGCCATACCAAACCGGCTGTAAATACATTTAAATATTGATAATATATGCCAGCGTCGAGACTATAACCATAATGGGCATAAATAGGAAGACCGCTTGAAAGACTTGTAACATCAGCCAAAAGCTCAAATGGGTTAATTCCAACTAAGCCTGTTTCTACAATAAAAAGACCTTTAAGGGAAAGCCCTGCAGCAAGATAATTAGCACCACTGTCAATAATGGGAGCCGCATAGGTAAACTGTAACATGTTATCAAAGTCTATATGAGCATCCATCTCCGTTACTGTTGGAATAAATGCAGTGAAGTGCATTTTACTTATCAACCCCCAGCCAAAAGCTCCACCGTCAAAATGCGATATCGAACCTACAGCCAGTGGTCCCAGAATTTCAAAGCCCGCATTAACGCCATTGGTTCCGAGAGACCGTAACACGTCTGCTTGGAAGTCTGCAAGCTTATCTGTCATATCTGCTTCGGTAAGTGCACTATAGGCTAGCTCCCCAATACTCAAAGCTAATTCAGGATTTATAAATCGCATATCTAAGGCCGATTTTAGAGCCTCTGCGTCAGTTGCGTCGATAGCACCAGGGTTTGCAAAAATGGTAAAATAGTCTGCAGTGTCAGTTACATGATACCCACCAATTGATGTATATCGAGTCGGCATAAACGTAGGAATATTTGGAACATATTGCGCAAAAACAGGAACAAAAAATGTAAGCAACAATATGCTTATACCAACTATTTTTTTCATAACTATAATCCTCCTTTATAGAAATGTTATGGATTCATAGCAGCGACACCAAACATAGTTTCAAATAACCCTGTTAGACCGCCTAGAGATTCAGGGTCTGTTTGGGTAACTTCATAAACCGCAATTACAACATTGGCTAAAGCTTCAGCTTGACCTACCAATTTTGGACTTATAGCATCTAAATCAGCCTTCAAAGCTTCAAAGATTTCATTCTCGTGTCCTTCTATAAAATTTCCATTCTCATCAGTAGCGCCTTCTAATTTAGAAGCAGTCAACGTAAACATAGATGAAACTCCCTCAGGGTCATTGATAGCCGTTTCTATAATTCCTGATTCTGTTGCTATTGAAGCTCCTAATGCTACAGTACCCATGATTAAAGCATCTGGTTTTTCAAGTAATAAAGATTTTACAGATGACGTATCGTTAAAAAATACTTCTATTGCATCAGTCTTTACGTCTGTATCAATAGTCGCAAGCATATCATTAAGAAGTTGTTTCGTATCCTCTTCTGTCATTGTATCGAAACTATCAATATCGATAAGAGTAATAATTTCGTCAGGTGAAGGGAGTATTCCAGATGCTGCAACATTAATTATGGTACCTTTATCTCTCGGCGATAAAGCCCGTAATTCTGAAGCACTCTTTTCGGCCAAAACATTTGTTATTGCTTTTGAATCATTTGCAGAAAGCGCTTGATTCGAGTTTAATAGATCAACAACATCTTGCGCAGAAACATTTTTTAAAGAATCACTTAGATTACGACCATCCTTCCATAAAGGGTTAATAAACATTTCACACGAGCTAAAAAATAAAGCACTCATCATAACTAAAAGCAATGTACTAATTTTTTTCATATTGTCTCCTAATAAGCTTTATAAAGCCGCTACACTTACAATTATATACCCTTATCTTTAAAAATTCAACTTTAAAAATGCAAAAAAACAAATATTTGTTCTATTTTGTGCATTATTTTTTTCAATTTTGAAAGCTAGTTTTTCTTATTTCAAACACTTGCATTATTTAAAAAGTGTGATAAAATAGATTTTATGGAAAAATATATTCTTTCACTTGATCAAGGAACAACATCCTCCAGAGCAATACTCTACAACAAAGAAGCAAAGCCTCTTTTATCTAAAAATCAAGAGTTCACACAGTATTACCCAAAACCTGGGTGGATTGAGCACAATGCAGATGAAATATTTCAATGCCAACTTGATGTTGCAAAAGACGTTTTATCACAAGCCCACAAAGACTTTGGGGCAAATGCATCTGATATAGCTGCAATTGGCATCACCAATCAGAGAGAAACTGTCGTGCTTTGGGAAAAAGATACAGGCAAACCTGTATATAACGCAATTGTATGGCAATGCAGACGAACGGCGGCCTTATGTGAAGAATTAGTAGCAAAGGGACTCGACGAAGTAATCCAAGAAAAAACAGGTCTCGTTATAGATGCCTACTTCTCCGCAACTAAAATCAAATGGATTCTCGATGAAGTTGATGGATTGCGTGAAAGAGCAAAACGAGGAGAAATTCTTGCAGGTACAATAGATACATGGCTTATATGGAAATTAAGCGGTGGAAGGTCTCATGTAACAGATGCAACAAATGCAAGTCGTACTATGCTCTACAATATATATTTTGATGATTGGGATGATGACCTTTTAGAACTATTTGATATTCCCCGGTGCATGCTGCCGAGTGTTCAGTCATCTAGTGAGATTTATTGTAAAACAGATGCGGACGTTTGTGGGTTTTCTGTTCCGATTGCAGCTGCAATTGGAGACCAACAAGCAGCACTTTTTGGCCAAGGTTGTTTTGAAGAAGGGAATGTGAAAAATACTTACGGAACAGGTTGTTTTATTCTCATGAATACAGGGGAAAAACCAGTTGTTTCAAAGAATCGACTTCTAACAACAGTAGCATTAAACTTAAATGGTACAAATTACTATGCTTTAGAAGGCAGTATTTTTATGGGTGGTGCAACTATAAAATGGTTACGAGATGAGCTCGAGCTTATTTCATCTGCTCCAGAAGTGGACACATTGGCCGAATCGGTTGAAGATGCAAACGGAGCCTATTTAGTTCCTGCTTTTACTGGCTTAGGCGCTCCCTATTGGGATATGTATGCACGGGGTACACTAGTAGGATTAACGCGCGGAGTAAAGAAAGCCCATATTTGCAGAGCTGTAATAGAAGCTATTTGTTATCAAGTGCGTGATGTACTAGATTGTATGGTAGAAGACTCAGGACAAACTATTACCAGCTTAAATGTAGATGGAGGAGCAAGTGTCAGCGATGTTATGCTTCAATTTCAATCTGATATAGTAAATACTGAAATTTGCAGGCCAAAAAATATTGAAACAACCGCCTTAGGGGCTGCATTCTTAGCCGGGCTCGCTGTAGGGTTTTGGAAAAGCAAAGATGAAGTAACAGAACACCAAAAGGTTGATAAAAAGTTTAACCCCAAAATGAATGATTCTAAACGAGCTGAATTATACAATGGTTGGAAAAAAGCTGTTGAGAGATCAAGGGAGTGGATAGACAAATGACATACGATGTAGCAATTATTGGCTCAGGGATTTCGGGAGTATCAATAGCAAGGGAATTATCTAAATTCAACCTTGATATTTGTATCTTAGAAAAAGAAAATGATGTTTCGTGCGGAACATCTAAGGCAAACTCAGGAATCATCCATGCAGGATACGACCCCGAGCCAGACACACTTATGGCAAAGTTAAACATAAGAGGCACAGAGCTGTATCCAACTTGGGCAGAAGAACTCCATTTTGATTACAAGCCCATCGGTTCTTTAGTAGTCGCCTTTGGTGAATCAGATGAGATAATTATAAAAGATTTACTTGAAAGAGGAAAAATTAATGGTGTCAAAGACTTAAAAATTATAAATAGAGATGAGTTAGTAGCACTTGAACCAAACATTGCAGATGAAGCAACGGCAGCCCTTTATGCTCCAAATGCGGCAATTATTAGCCCATATCAAGCTACTTGGTCTATTGCAGAAAATGCAGTTCTCAATGGTGTAAAAATTTTTAGAGACTGTGAAGTACATAGTATAGAAAAACCTTCGAATAAGACGGAGGTTTTTACTATCCATACAGGTATGGCAACCATTACAGCACACTACGTAGTAAATGCAGCAGGTCTTTATGCAGACAAAGTAAGTGCGATGATTGGAAGTAACAAATATACAATTATCCCAAGAAGAGGAGAATACAGCTTACTAGATAATAATTGCAAAAACTTAGCACGACACGTATTATTTCAAACTCCGAACGAACTTGGTAAAGGTGTGCTCGTATCTCCAACGGTAGATGAAAACATTTTAATCGGTCCATCAGCAGACAGTTGCATAGACAAATCTTTTATGGGCACATATAAAGAGAATCAAGACTTTATTCTCGAAAAAGGTGAAAAAACAATTCCTAATATACCTCAAAGAAATATAATAAACTCTTTTGCAGGAGCAAGAGCTATTGCCTATTGGATAGCAGAAGATGGTAAACCAGGCAAACCTGTTAATGACTTTATAATCCAAGAAGATGAAAATGTAAAAAGCTTTATTCATGTTGCTGGAATTAGCTCACCTGGATTAGCTTCAGCGCCAGCAATAGCCGAATATGTTGTAGACATATTAAAAAATACTGGCTTGCAATTAAATCCCAATAAAGACTTTATCCCTATATTTAAAGGAATCCCTAATTTTAAGCTAGCTTCTGAAAAAAAGAAAAAGCAACTAATAGATGATAACAAGCTTTATGGAAGAATTATCTGCCGCTGTGAAATGATTACAGAAGCAGAAATTGTCCAAGCTATACACAGCAACGTAGGTGCGGTAGACCTAGACGGGGTAAAACGAAGAACACGCACGGGAATGGGAAGGTGTCAAGGAGGCTTTTGTTCTCCTCGTGTTACCGAAATTATTAGCCGCGAATTAAACATTCCAATGATAGATGTAACAAAAAAAGGCGGCTGTTCATTTATTTTGAACTCAAAAACACGTTCAAATCTTGGAGGGTAAATAAGCATGAAATACGACATAGTTATTATCGGTGGAGGACCCGCAGGCCTAGCTGCCGCCGTTTCTGCTAAAGAGCAAGGCTGCGAAAGCATACTTATACTTGAAAGAGATGTTCGCCTAGGTGGTATTTTATTACAGTGTATTCACAACGGTTTTGGACTTCATCATTTTGGAGAAGAGCTTACCGGCCCTGAATATGCCGCAAGATTTATTGATCAAATAAAAAAGCATAATATCGATTACAAAGTTGATACTATGGTATTGAATATTAGTGCAGAAGACACAGATGAAACATTCCCAAAGCGAATCGTTACTGCAATTAATGCCATAGACGGAATGATGAATATTGAAGCAAAAGCCATAATATTATCCATGGGGTGCAGAGAAAGAACTCGAGGTGCATTGGTTATACCAGGAACTCGTCCCGCAGGTATTTTTACCGCAGGTAGTGCACAGCGCTTTGTGAATATGGACGGCTACTTACCTGGAAAAAAAGCAGTAATTTTAGGTTCTGGTGATATAGGACTTATCATGGCACGCCGCCTCACACTCGAGGGAGTTGAAGTGAAACTCGTTTGCGAACTTATGCCCTTTTCAACAGGACTCACGAGAAATATTGTACAGTGTGTTGAAAACTTTAACATTCCATTAAAATTTAGCCACACAATCACTGCAGTTCATGGCAAAGACCGAGTAGAAGGCGTAACGGTTGCAAAAGTAGATAAAAATAGACGACCAATAAAAGAAAGTGAAGAATTCATTGAATGCGATACGCTATTACTTTCAGTTGGACTTATTCCAGAAAATGAAATATCAGTTGATTGCGGTGTGTCAATGGATTCAAGCACATCCGGCCCAATTGTTAATGAACGAATGGAAACCTCTATCAAAGGCGTATTTGCATGTGGAAACGCAGTACATGTGCATGACTTGGTTGACTTTGTAACCCAAGAAAGCATTCGAGCAGGGAAAAATGCAGCTCGCTATATCCAAGGAGAGAAAATAAAAAATCCTAAACATATTACTCTGCGCCCTGGAAATAGAGTTCGCTATACTGTGCCTCAATATTTAGAAAGCACAGACGGCGATTTAGATGTATCAATTATGTTCCGTCCTACAGATGTTTACCGGGATGTACAAATTGTTGTGTATAGCAACAACAAAAGAATAAAAGCCCAGAAGAAAAAAATAGTAAAGCCAGGAGAGATGCAAATAGTTGAGCTTAAAAGGGATACTTTATCGCAAATTGTAGATAACATCACAGTTGCAATTGAAATTCCAGAGGAGGACAGAGAGTAATGTCTATAACAACACAAGAAGTGGAACAATATATAACTGAAGATGGAATTGAAAAAATGCCTTTAACCTGTATCATTTGTCCTATAGGCTGTCTAATGGAAGTCACGGTAAAAAATGATACTAATGAAACGATAGTTCTTGAAGTTAAAGATAATACTTGCTCAAGAGGTGAAGATTATGCAAAAAAGGAACTCATAGATCCAACTCGCACCTTAACAACTACTATTACAGTATTAGATGGAGAATCTCCCCTTGTTCCTGTAAAATCAGATGGTGAAGTTCCTAAAGGGAGGTTGCTCGATTGCATGGAAATAATACGTAGAAAAAGCGTTAAGGCACCGATTAAAAGAGGTGACATACTCATAAAAGACATACTGGGAACAAGCGTAAATATTATCGCTTGCGCCGATATATCTAAATAAGTATTAAGATTCGTACCTAAGTGTTCTCTAGTAATTCTTTTTGCTCAGCATAAAGAGTTACTAGGGTTCGTTCAATTTTTTTTATTCGTAAATGACCATGAATGCCGATACCAATACAAGTAAGAATTATTGCACTCATTGCGAAAAGAAACCATACTGGCGGTGAGTCTTCTGTTGAAACATTATAAAAATTATATACTAAGAAGACGCTTGCTATTCCGCACAAATTCCGATTTCTAGTCAACAATGACTTTTGTCGTTCAAGAGCTTCTACTTTATCATTCAATTCATCTTCCGTCATATTAGTACTGAGCCTTTCTTAAGCGAACTTGCTCAATATCTGAACTAAACAATTCTCTAAGATCATTTAAGCCCAATGCCATTAATGCCATTCTGTCAATACCAATACCCCATGCCAATACAGGTACATCAACGCCCATCGCCTTTGTAACTTCAGGACGGAAAATTCCTGATCCGCCTAACTCAAACCAACCTAGAACTGGGTGTTTAATATGTACCTCAATTGATGGTTCAGTAAAAGGGAAATAGCCAGGAACATATTTTACATCTGTAGCACCTGCAATTTCAACTGCAAACATTTCCAAAAATCCTAACAGGGTTTTTAAGTTTACCTCATCACCAAGTACGATACCTTCAGTTTGATAAAAGTCTGAAAGGTGTGTTGCATCTACTTTATCATACCTAAAGCACCGTGCAATACCAAAATATTTTCCAGGAATTTTTGCATCAGCCAACTTGTGTGCAGATAATGCAGTGCCTTGACTTCTAAGAATTAAACGTTTGGTGAAATTTTCATCAAACTTATAATTCCAACCACGGCTCCCTGAGTTCCCTCCGTTTTGGTGAACATTTTTTACATTTGTTAAAAATGGTTCATCAATTTTTTTTGCATGAGTTGGATTTTTTACATAATATGCATCATGGATGTCACGAGCTGCATGGAACTGAGGCATAAAAAGCGCGTCAGAATTCCAAAACTCTGTTTCAACAAGAGGCCCATCAAATTCTTCGAATCCAAGAGACCCAAGTTTATCTGTTAAAATTTCTAAGAAG
>CAYJOZ010000072.1:0-8058 GCA_964371925.1 uncultured Treponemataceae bacterium
GGTGTTATCGGTACTGCTATTGCTGCCGGTGTATTCATCGCAACATACGCTAACTAATTTTTTTCAAAATGCTAAAGCTATCACATTTGGTAGTTTTAGCATTTTCTTGTTTCATACCTATTTCAGGTATTTTTTTAGGAGAAAAACTATGAAAAAATATATATACGTTTGTATATTATGCCTTTCAGTGATTTTTCTTTCTTCATGTCAAACTATGATATTGAATGCTGTTGGTGACTCTCTTTCTGGAGCAAATAAAAACGGCATTCCAGCTAAAGTTTCAACCGAAAATGACATGATGTCTGTTTTAACAGGGGAAGAAGATCCTATATTAATGGGAGATTTTTTCCCAACTGCACTTAAATTATATGAAGTTATGCTTGCTCAAAATCCAGAGCATCAAGGATTAGCAGCCATGACTGGCTCACTGTATGTTATGTATGCAAATGTCTTTGTTCAAGCTCAAGCTGATATGCTTGGCGTTGAAGATTATTTGCTTCAATCATCCGAGCATCAAAGAGCAAAACTTCAT
Source organism: uncultured Treponemataceae bacterium (assembly GCA_964371925.1). GTDB lineage: Bacteria > Spirochaetota > Spirochaetia > Treponematales > Treponemataceae > CAYJFX01. The sequence goes on from CAYJOZ010000072.1 coordinate 533, forward strand.
TATTTACGCGGTCGCGATTATGTATTTCAAGCATTTGATTTACGCTACGAAGGCTTTTCTGAAGCTTTGTTGAGCGGAAATAGTGAAAGAATTGCTACTGCATTAAAGCAACTCAAACAATCTGATGTAAATGCAGCTTATTGGTTAGGCGCTGGATGGCTTGGAGCGTTTTCTGTCGACCCAATTGATGCAAATGTTTTGAATACTCTTACAGGAGCCGTTGCCTTGTTAGAAAAGGCTGCAGAGCTTGATCCAAATTATTCTGATGGGGCAATTTGGGATGTTCTTACTGCATTTTATGCTGCAGCACCAAGTGATTTCGGTGGAGATCTTGAGAGAGCGTATTTTACCAGTGAACAAGCTTTTAAAGTATCTGGTGGTTTAACACCTGGTCCATATATAACCTATGCTACATCGTTTTGTGTACCAGAACAAGATATTGAAGGTTTTGAAGATAACTTAAAAAAAGCACTCGCTATTAACCCTGATGATAAACCAGCTTCAAAATTAGCTACGATTATTAGTCAACAAAAGGCTCAATGGCTTTTAGATAATATTGATGACTATTTTATAGTTTGGTAGGTTTATATATTGTACGTTTAAAATGCATTATGCATTTTATTTTAGTATTTTCAGTTTTTAACTGGAATAACACAACAATTCCATTATGTGTAATGGAATGTTATAAGGAAATATTATGAAAATGAAAAAAATGCTATTACTTTCAGTACTTGTTTTATTAACATTTAGCGTATTTGCGCAAAAAATTACGGTAAAAATTGCATCTGTTGCACCTGCGCGCTCTCCTTGGGATATTGAGCAAAAAGCTATGGCTGCAGAATGGCTAGAAATCACTGACGGACAAGTCGAAGTAAAGTTTTTTAATACAGCAACACTTGGCGGAGAAAGTGGTGTTATAAAAAGAATGCGCTCGCTTCGACCGGGACAAAAAAGTCCAATCGATGGTGCTATCTTTACGAATATTGGGTTGTTTGAACTAACACCTGATTCACATGCTCTCACGCTTTGTATGCCATTTGTATTTAGAAATCAAGATGAGTTAACACATGTATTAAATACTGTTAATCCTGACATACAAGAAGCAGTAAATGAAGCTGGTTTTGAATTACTTGGTTGGTTTAGTGTTGGCTGGGCAAACTTTCTAACTAAAGAAGAAGTGAGAACACCCGAAGAATTAAAAGCATTAAAAATGGGCTTTTCAGGGATTGACTCTCCAGGTTTAATGGAAGCATTTAAGATTGCCAATTTCAACATGGTTGATGTACCAGCAGAAAAAAAGTTACAAGACATTAAAAGTGCAAATGGTATAAAGGTTGTTTATTCTATTCCAATGTATGCATATGCAACGCAATATTACACAGAGCTACCATACATTATTGATATTCCATTAAATCCAATTATGTCAGCATTTGTAATTTCAAATGAAACATGGGCAGCTATTCCAGATAAATACAAACCAGAATTGCTTGAATCTCTAAAAAAAGCAGAGAACAAGTTTATTTCAGTTCAACAAAGCCTTGACCGTGAATACTTAGAAAAAATGGAAAGTGAAGGGAATATTCTTGTACAACTTAATGATGCAGAAATATTAGATTGGGAAAATACACTTCGTGGTGACGCAGAAAAAATGGCTACACTTGAAGATGGTGTTATCGATAGAGATTTTTATAATGAAATGACTGCAATTCTAGAAGAATATAGGAAAAATAATGGTAACTAAGTGTATTAATTTTTTTCGAAAAGCTGAAAGTTGTGTTATTGTTGGCTTAATAATAATGCTGTGCGCATTACCTTTTGTGCAACTTTTTGCAGAGAAAGTATTAGAGGTTGTCATTCCTGATTCAGACCTTGTTATTGTAAATCTAGTATTTTTATTTTCATGTTTTGCCTCTATGGTAACATGGCGCACTGGAAAACATATTTGTATAGCAACTATTGACCAAATGGGACCAAGTTCGGTTAAAAGGGTAGTTGAAGTTATAAAATCTTTTATAATTCCTTGTGTGCTCGTAACCTTATTTTTTGCAGCATTTTCAGAGTACTTTGTATTGTTTTATCCTGAAGATACAATATGGGGATTTCAATTACGATTTGTTTTTGCATTCTTACCCTTGCTCTATCTTTCAATGATTATAATGACTCTAATGAAAAAAGAAAATAGAATAGTTTCAATTTTAGGGTTACTCTTAGGTTGTGTACTTTCTACCGGCCCTATTGCTGGTGTGCTCTATTTTGTATTTGGAGTTGAAGATACAACTTTCTTGTATACTATTTGGGACTCTTGGATTCTTTTCTCAGGTAAAGCATCTCTATACCTTGTGATATTATTTATAATTTTGGCATTTGTTGGAGTGCCTCTATTCCTTGTAATTAGTGCTATAACGTATATTGCTTTTTCTCAGGGTGGAGGCTATGTAGAGATACTTTCTGTTGAAGCGTATACAATTCTAACCGATAAAAGTATTGCTGCTATACCTTTATTTACTATTGCAGGCTATATTCTTTCTAGGGGTAGTGCAGGTAAAAGGTTAGTAGATATTTTTAGCGCAACATTTGGCTGGTTTAGGGGTGGTATTATTGTTGCAACAGTATTAGTTGCAGCATTCTTTACTACAATTACAGGTGTATCGGGTGTAACTATACTTGCATTAGGCACACTTTTAACAACTGTTTTAACTTCTGCTGGTTATTCAAAAAATAAGGCCGAATCATTGGTGACATCGTCTGGATCTTTAGGACTTTTATTTCCGCCAAGTTTAGCTATTATTATGTATGGAACAACAAACTATTTTTCAATAGATGTATTTGACCTTTTTAAGGGTGCAATTATTCCTGGATTGATTCTAGCTACAGCTATGATTTGTATTGGAATTTTCTATTCGAAAGGTTCCCAAAAGGTACCTTTTTCATCTGAAAAACTTGCGCAATCATTTAAGAATGGTTTTTTTGAAATTTTATTGCCAATTTGTATTATTGGTGGTTATTTCGGTGGTATTTTTACCTTGTTTCAAGCAGCTGCATTTGCAGTACTCTACACATTTTCTGTGAGCGTTTGGGTACGAAAAGATTTTACATTAAAAGGTGCTATGCGAGTAATTATTGATTCTTTGCCTACAACCGGTGGGGTATTAGCAATTTTCGGAGCAGCACGAGGACTTTCCTTTTTCTTCTTAGATGCAAACATACCTGAAATACTATCAAATTATGTTTTAACATTTATTGATTCTAAAATCGTATTTTTATTATTGGTTAATATTGTACTTCTCGCAATTGGGTGTTTAATGGATATTTACTCAGCTATTCTAATTGTTTCACCATTACTTGTACCTATAGCTGAATCATTTGGAATTCATCCTGTTCATATGGGTGTAATATTCTTAATGAACATGCAATTAGGCTTTTTAACACCTCCTGTAGGTATGGATTTATTCATATCTTCATATGCTTTTAATAAGCCTGTAATGAAAGTTGTTAAGGGAATCTTACCGTTCTTATTACTACAGTTCTTAATATTACTGCTAGTTACATATGTTCCTTGGTTTACGACCGCGTTACTGTAAAGGAGTATATTTACAAAGCATCTATATGACTCGTTCATATAGATGTTTTATTTTTAAATTATGATAGTTACTTTAAAAAATAGTGTTATAGTTGTAAGTATTCTTTTCTCGATTTTAGTATCAGCATGTAGTAATGATGATGCAACTCTTAACCAGGTAGATCCAGTTTCTGAAATGCCTACAGAGGAAGAACAAGTTACTATAGCTATCGCAAATTATGTGGATAGTTTAACATTAGATCAAAAAATTGCACAGTTATTTTTAGTTTCAGTCGACGGAACAAGTTCAAATCTTTCTGCAACAAAGTACCCTGTCCCTCCAGGTGGATATGTTCTTTTTTCAAGGAATACTGCTGATGGAGCTGAAAAAATTATAACTCTTATCGGAGACACTATTTCTCATTATGCGCAAAATGGCGAAATGTTGCCATATTTTTCTATAGATCACGAAGGTGGAATAGTAAATAGACTAAGAGGAGTTGCAAGCCCTCTTCCCTCAGCTCAACAAGTTGCAAAATTGCTTGATGCAAATACAGCAGAAGAACTATATGCATATTCTGCAATGCAACTGAAAGCGCTTGGTATTCACGTAAATTTAGGTCCAATGGCTGAAGCAGGTTATAAATCAAATAGAGAGTTTGCAGGAACGAGAACATATGGAAATAGGGATACAACAGTAATCTACTCAACAGCGTTTTTGAATGGATTTAGAGACAATGGAATTTATTGTGTTGTAAAGCATTTTCCGGGAAACACAAATGATGACCCACATTATTTTTTGCCAAACTTAAAAGGAGATAAAAATACTATTTTATCATTGTATGTAGATCCTTTTTCGCGATTAACGTTACAAGATGGCCTTTTAATGAGCCACGTAATTGTTCCGTCCTTTGATGAAAATAACCCCGCTTGTCTTTCTCCAACTCTAATACAAGACTTGGTTAAAGATACTCTTGGTTTTAACGGACTCATTTTTTCAGATGATATTCTGATGAATGCATTGCAAGAAAATGGATATCCAACTGACATTGCCATTTCTATGGCGTTAAAAGCAGGAGTCAACGTATTAATGATTTCTCATCCTGCATATTGGAATATTATTCCAATTGTAAAACAATTAGTAGAAACAGATTCAACTATAATACAATACATTGATTCTTCTGTTATAAAAATAATAGAAGCAAAAATTGCTATGGGATTATATAGAACTGAAAATTCTGATAACAGTGGCACGAGTATTGTACTTAAGCCCACAGAAATTAATGAATTATACAATTTCTCTACTCAGCTGTCAGATTTTTATGAAGCAAAAGAGTTAGGAGACACACTGTATAATGATTATTGGTGATAAAAATATGACAGAAACTTTAAAAAAAGAGAATAGCCAGATGCATTCTCGTGAGCGTGTATTGTATATGGATGAATTTTTAGCCGTATTTAACAAGCAACCCGGTGAAATTTGCGAATCTTTTACAACTTCTTGCACTGAAAGTAAAGACACTTACGTGCCTGAAATTTTTAAACAATATGTTGGAAAAAACAGCCCTAAATTCTGTCAATGTTTCAATAGATTAGATCGCCCTGTGAGTGGCGCAAATATTATTTTGTTTGAAAAAAATATTTTTCCACTTTTACAAAATCAATTTACAAACAACCAAACAGATAGAAAAACGGTTAAAAAGCTTTATTGGGCAATTGTTGAAGGTGTACTTCCTAAAGAAAGTGATTTCAAATATATTGAACACTATCTTAAATTTGATCCAAAAAAACAAAAAGCGTATGTATTTAATCAAAATGAGCGAAAAACAAAGCTTGCAAAATTAGCTTGGCGCTCTATTGGCCATGGGGAAAACTATTCGTTTATTGAGATTGAATTATTAACAGGACGAACACATCAAATTCGAGCACAGTTGGCCCATATTGGTCTCCATATAAAAGGTGATGTAAAATATGGTGCAAGACGACAAGACACATTGCCCGGAATAAGACTTCATGCTCGCCACTTGCATTTTTTACACCCAAAATTGAATTCTATGGTTTCAATTACTGCACCCCTACCAACAGTCGATCCACTTTGGAAAGCTTTTGAGGATTGTGTATGAGCACACTGCGAGGTAAGGAGGGGTTTGATATCTATTATGAAAAAATCTTTTCAGAACGATGGCATCAATTAAAGCACTCCTTTCAAAATGAACCTTGTTATCTAGATTGGAATCCTTTCGCCATTAATTCGTATTTTTTAGATAGCGCCAGTGTGCTTGCTGCATATGCACTACCACTTGAAGAATCTAAGTCAATTTTGGATATGTGTGCAGCACCAGGCGGTAAAAGCTTAGTTCTTGCACATAGAATGAATAGTGATGCCAATCTTCTTTGCAATGAGCGTTCTGCTTCAAGGCGCAGTCGCTTATCGCATGTACTTGATAATCACTTACCTGCATCTGTTAGAAGTAGGGTTAATATTTCATCTAACGATGGCGCCCTTATGTGCAAGAGAGAATCAAGTGCATTCGATGCAATTCTCTTAGATGCACCGTGTTCTTCCGAACGACATGTATACCTTGATGAAAAATATTTACTACAATGGTCATCTGCTAGGATAAAAAATCTCAGTATAACACAATGGTCTTTGCTTTCCTCAGCCTTTAGATTACTAAAGGAAGGTGGTTATATTGTATATTCAACTTGTGCATTATCACCTAGTGAGAATGACGGTGTAATAAGAAAATTATTAAAAAAATTTGATACAGCCTTAATTCAAGATATCAATATAACGGATATTCACACAAAATATCAACATAAACTACCTGATGCAGAAAAGACGGAGTATGGATATCATGTTTTACCAGATACCCAGAATAATGCAGGTCCATTGTACTTTTGCCTTATAAAAAAGGTAGAGAGTTGCTAACTCTATATAGACAATTTTTCTTTTTTTGTGTATAATGCACCCGTATGAAAAAAGATTTGAGCTCGAAAAAGAAAGTTAAAGAAGTCATTTTAAATGTAAAAACGCACATAGCACAAGCCTACGATGGCGAAGAACTACTTAATATGCTCTTAGAGGATATTCGAGAAATATTTTGTGCAGATGCCGCATCAATTTATTTACATGAAAATGGTCGACTAACAATACGATATGCTCAAAATGGTAGTGAAACCAATCGGTTATCAAATATACCATTCACTCACTTTTCATTTGAAGTAAATGAAAAATCTATTTCAGGTTATACAGTTACGAGCCGTAAGGTGATTAATGTTCCAGATGCATACAATATTCCTTCAGATAAACCCTATGAGTTTAATAAACAAGTAGACTTTTTAACCAATTTTACCACAAAATCAATTTTGTCCATGCCGTTAGTTTCTATGACAGATGAAGTGTTAGGTGTAATGCAGATTATTAACCCAAAGGATCAAGATGGCTCGGTTACAAGTTTTACTGGAGATGAAGAAAATACCGCTATAAGTTTAGCCACGTTAGCAACTTCCGCCCTTGAAAAGTCAAAATTATCGCGTGCAATAAAATTACAAAAAATTATGGACTCTGAAAGAGTTTTAAACTCGATTCAAGACGTTGACATTCTTTTAGAAACGTTGCTTACAGAAGCACGCACAATAGTAAATGCTGATGCAGGATCAATTTATGTATATGAAGATGGAAAATTAACAATTAAGTATGCACAAAATGATACGCAGTTAAAAAAGGATGAGAATCGACGAAAGTTAGCATTTTCATCATTTTCATTTGAGGTAAACGAAAAATCAATAGCAGGATATAGTGTTGTAAGCCGTAGTATGCTTAATATTCCAGATGTTTATAACTTGCCTGAAAACACCCCTTATAAATTTAATAAAGACCCTGATATAAAAACAGGTTATACAACAAAGTCATTGCTAACTATTCCATTAAGTCCTCTGGAGGTGCTCTCATCGCTAACTATAA
>CAYJOZ010000073.1:0-8018 GCA_964371925.1 uncultured Treponemataceae bacterium
TTGAAGGTGCGAGCGAAGTTAAAATTATGTACGAAGTATATAAGGTGAATGCAAAAATTGAAAAGGTAAACGCCTTTAGTGCCCACACCGACTGCGTAGAAGCCGTAGAGTGGTTAAAAGAAATTAATACATCCAAACTAAAGAAGATTTTTATTGTTCACGGTGAAAAAAAGTCACAAGAAGGCTTTGTAAACTATTTGGCAGACCGTGGTTTTAAGAATACGCAGATTGTAAAACATGGGAAAAAGTATGAGATATAAAAAATGAGCCCGTGGGCTCATTTTTTATTATTTATATGTCATTTTTCATTATAACTGGCTGCCCTGTAGCATCCATAACATCTCGCCACATTGGGCTTTCTGGATCTACTCGGTTGCGTCGGCTTGTTGCAAGACGAGTTGGAAGGTGAATATATTTATTGTGTAATAAGCCAATGAGCAATTTTGTTTTACCTGCCATCGCGACATGTACGGCATTATTACCTAACCTTTCACAATAAATAGAGTCTGTTGCGCTCGTTCTTGCTGAACGAATTTGATAACTTGGATCAATATACTTTAATGTTACAGGTATATCTTTTCCTTTAAAGTAGTCTTGAATTTTTTTACTCATAAGAACACCAATATCACCAAACTTTTTATTTCCGGAAGCATCTTTTTCGTTGTTCTCTGAAAAGAGTTCTTGCCCTGCTCCTTCTGCAATAACAACAACAGCATGGCCTCTCTTTTCGATTCGTTTTTCAAGATGTGTTAAAAATCCATTTTCACCTTCAAGGTCAAAAGGAACTTCTGGTATAAGACAAAAATTTGTTTCATGGCTTGCAAGTGCTGTGTAGGCGGCAATAAAACCTGCTTCACGCCCCATTAACTTTATTAACCCTATTCCATTAATATGTGAGTTTGCTTCCATGTGTGCTGTTTCAACAGCCCTTACAGCGTGTTCTACAGCTGTATCGAAACCAAATGATTTTTGAATGAATATTAGATCATTATCTACTGTTTTGGGAATACCAACTACTGCAATTTTAAGGTTTCGATTTTCAACCTCTTCGGCAACCTCTAAGGCTCCTCGTTGAGTTCCGTCTCCACCAATAATAAAAATCATATTCATATTTAAAGCTTCAACTGCATCAACTATTTCAGTTACGCGATTTCCGCCACCTCGACTTGTTCCAAGAAATGATCCCCCGATTTTATGAATGTCATCAACAATATCTGGATCTAAATCAACAGTATCAAATCCATTTTCTGGAAATAACCCATTAAACCCATAACGAATACCGCGTATACGGCGGACACCATAACGGTTCCATAAACAGCGCACAACAGCTCTGATAACATCGTTAAGCCCAGGACATAAACCACCACAGGTAAATATTCCTGCGTTTACATGCTTAGGATTAAAATAGATATGCTCCCGCGGGCCTGCTTTTTGGATAAGATTATGAAAAAAAACCTCTTTGTCATCACTAGTACACTCTCTAAGGGAGTCGACATCATAGTGAATAACTTCGTTATCTTCTACATAATTTGCAATAAAGTCACCATGAACTTTTGAAAGCTCAATTGGTGAGGCTACCTTACATTCGCCTAACGTTTCAATAGTAAAATCAAATTTGTTTTCCATAAATTCATACTAATACCAAAAGCGTATTTTTGCAAGGGTCAACTCTCTTTTTTTGTAAAAAATTAACTATAATATAGGCTTTTTTTATTTTTCCCATTGACATAGGAGTGTTTTAATGTTCTACTTACGATTATGAAAAAAGGATTTATATCTATCGGTTGTGTTATTTTGGCTTCAGGTGTTTCAAAACGTTTTGGAAATGAAAATAAACTGACAGTAAATTTCAAAGGAAAAGCTGTTATTGAGTATATTTTAGAAACTATCTCTAAAGGGCCTTTTATGGCAAGCATTTGTGTTACGCAACGAACAGAAATTAAGGATATTTGCAATGATTATGCTATCGAATCTATTATGCATAACTACACAGAAAAAAAAGATACCGTTCGCATTGGGCTTGATTATTTATTAAAAAAAGGAAAATTTTCAGGTATAATGTTTTGCGTTGCAGATCAGCCCTATTTAACACTTTCAACAATCGAAAAACTTTGCAATGATTTTAAATCTCACCCGAATAATATTGTCCGAGCTGCAAGTTATGACGAAAAAGGAAATCTCTTTGCAGGGAATCCCGTAATTTTTCCAGCCTGTCTTTTTGATGAACTATATGCTTTAAAAGATGGTGAAAACGGTCGCAATGTTATTATAAAACATCAAGAAACTGTTCGCCTAGTACCTATCCAAGATAGATTCGAACTTATGGATATTGATACTCCAAAAGAATTAGTAAGAATTATTCAAGATAATAATAAAAACAGTATCATTTAAACCCTTTTTATGAAAAAAGATTAACGTCAACAAACACGTGTCCTGATGATTCCTTTTTTGTATCTTTTAAATATTCTTGCATTGTTTTGCGATATTCTGAAGGCGACTGCTTTTCAATTTTTCTAAAAATCTTTGAAAATGAAGAGCTATCATGAAAGCCACACTCAAAAGCAATTTCGGTTATACTTTTTTTTGTATACATGAGTAAATCTTTAGAGGCTAAAAGTCTTTTTTTTGTTAAATATTCTTTTGGTGATAAGTTAGAAGCATTTTTACATAGCTTATACAAATAACTGCGTGCTATATTTAAGTGTTCGCTTATACTCTCTATTGAGATATTCTCTGTGTAGTTATTCTCTATGTAATCTAACACATTTGCTGTATAGTCTTTATCTTGCTCTTCAATTTTTTTTGGATATTTTTTTAAAGTAGAAAAGAATAAGTAAAACCAGCCCGTAATTTCATCATGTGTATAGCCTGGGTTCTTAAAACATTCTAATGATTTGTCCAAAAAAGATGCCAACTTAGTAGTTTCACTCGGAAGGCAAAGACAGTTTTCCTGTGTTAAACCGTAATGCCATATCATTCTTTGTGTTTCTTCTCCATCAAAAGAAAACCAAATATATTCCCAAGGATCATCTTTATCAGCCTCATAATATGTTACTTCTTTTGGAAAAATTAAAAACCCTTGGTTTTTCTCTATTTTATATACTTTTTTCCCTTTTCGTAAAATACCTTTTCCAGAGATAACAAAATGCAATAAAAACTGAGGACGAGCCTTAGGTCCAAAAGCGTGTCCTGGAAGGCATTTTTCATAACCGCAATAATAGAAAATAATTGAAGGGTTTGTATTCATAATTACTTTTAAAGTATACCTGTTTGTAGGTTTTGTCAAGCTTTTTATGCTTTGTAGTAAGTTTGTCGAACAACAAAATGGCAAGAGTAAACATAATGACAAAAATTTGGAATCAAAATCTATATCTCATAAAAAAAAAGTCGTGCTATTATTCTGTTAGATAAAAAATGTGGTATGGCATGTTGAAACCTTTTATCAATCTGAATTTATAGCCTTTCACACACAGCTCTACTCCTTTTCATTCTAAGCATGTTTAAGTCACAGAAAAAATATATACTTGCAAAAAGCAAACACTGTAACTTTCCCCTTGCTTTGGGGTTAAAATACAAATAGCATTTAATTATGCATGGAGGATCTTTATGAAAGGATTTATCAAAATCATGGTCTTTGCACTGGTATTACTCAGTATTGTATCTTGTGCAAAAGAAGAAGAAGTTACGCTTACTGTTTGGACACAGCGTATTGGTGCAGAAGGTGAAGCCTTAGAAGCAGCTTGCGAAGCATTCACTAAAGAGACAGGCATTAAGGTAGAATTCAATGCTCCTGGTACAGATTATGAAAACTTACTTCGTATGAAAATGTCAGCAAATGAAATGCCTGATATTTGGTCAACACACGGTTGGGCTGTTAATCGTTACTCTGAATACTTAGCAGACTTAAGTAACCAAGCATGGGTAGACAGAATTTCTCCGTCTCTTTTAGCTCAAGTTACTACAGCAGATGGTAAAGTTGTTGCAATGCCTATCGACTCTAGTGTAAACGCAATTGGATACAATCCTGCAATTTTTGAAGAATATGGATTAGAAACACCAAAAACTGTTGAAGAGCTTTATGCTGTTTGTGAAGCTATTTTAGAAAAAAGCAATGGTACTGTAGTTCCTATGCACATTGGTGGTGGAGATGTTTTTCCAATTGCTAAAATGCATAACTGGATGTCTACAACAGGCGTAACATTGGCAAGTAACGACCATTCAGCAGAACTTGTAGATGGAAGTTTTGACTGGGAAAATTATAAAATCATTGGTGAGTTTACACAAACTATTCATGAAAATGGATACCTAAATGTAGATGTTTTGACAGCTACAAATGATGACACAAGTAAAGCAATGGCAAGTGGAACAGCTGCAATGGCTTTCACAGGATGGAATATTCGCCCTGCAGTACTTACATATAATCCTGAAGCCGAATTTGGTTTCTTCCCAATTCCTACATTTTCTTCAGAAGATGCACCTATTGTTGTAGGTGGTGAAACAGATTCTTGGGGTGTAAGCAAAAACACAGAAAACATGGATGCAGCTATAAAATTCCTAGAATACTTTGCTCGTGCCGATGTTAACAAAGCTCTTTGTGAAGAACTACAAATACAATCAGGTTTTATGGATGTTCAAGCAGATTTAGGAGAAATGACTCCTTATTTTGAAAATGTAAGCACATTAGATGTAGAACCATTCTTTGATAGAACTTTCTTCCCAAGCGGAATGTGGGATGGTATGCAACGTTATGGGCAAATGTTATTAACAGAAGGCTATACTGTTGATCAATATGTATCTGATATGGAAAGTGAATATAATAATTTACGATCAAAATAAATAATCAAAAGAAAGCTATCGTTTTAAACCCTCAAAAGGTGTCATAAAGCGATAGCTTTTTTTAATTTGGAGCTAGTATGAAAAAAGCAAATAATCAAAGCATAAACTGGATGTATATTCCTGCTATTGTCTTTTTTTTAGTATTTATTCTATATCCGTTTGCTCAAGGAATTTATATTTCTTTTACAGATTGGAACGGATATTCTCAAACAAAAAATTTTATTGGTTTACAAAATTACATTAGATTTTTTCAAGACCCGAATACAAAAACAGTTGTCTCTAATACACTACTTTTTGGTATTGGTAGTACAATTTTTCAAAACTTATTGGGTCTCCTTTTTGCTTTATTAGTTGATATAAAATTTAAAGCAAGAAATATTGTTAGAACAGTAATTTATTTACCTGTTATAATTTCGCCTTTAATCATGGGATATGTGTTATATTATTTGTTCTCATATTCAAATGGTGCATTAAATGAAATATTAACACTTTTTCAAATGGAACGCATAGATTGGTTAGCTGAACGAAATCGATCTGTAAATATTATCGTAATTATAAATACATTACAATTTGTTGGTCCTTGTATGCTAATTTATTTAACAGGGTTACAATCAATATCTGGCGAATATAAAGATGCCGCACAAATCGATGGTGCAAGTTCGTTTCAGCGGTTTAAACATATAACATTGCCTCTTTTAGTTCCTTCCATAACAATAAATGTTGTTTATAACCTTATTGGAGGCTTAAAACTTTTTGATATAATAATGTCTTTAACAAAAGGTGGCCCTGGATATAATACGTCTTCAATGTCGACATTTATGTACACTTTATATTCAGGACGGCAAGATGCAGGCTATGCCACTACAGTTGGTAACATGATGTTTGTATTAATTGCACTTATTGGATTAACAGTGTTGCGCTATCTAAGAAAAAAAGAGGTAACAGAATAATGTATAACAAATTACCAAAAAAAATACTTTTGCCACTTGGTAGTATAATCATTTGTGCAATTCAACTTATTCCGTTTTATATGATGATTACCATGTCCTTAAAAAAACCTACAGACTATCATTCGGTAATTCAATTTCCTTTATATATGTATCTTGAAAATTACATAAATGTATGGGACAAGGCAAACTTAGATGTAGCTTTTATAAATACTCTTATAACAACATTTGGAACATTATTTATTTTAATTGTTGTTTCTTCTATGGCTGCATATCCTCTATCACGCATTCGCACAAAATTAAATTCTGCAGTATATAATACGTTTATTTCGTGTATGATTATTCCTTCCTTAACTCTTATGGTTCCCTTATACAAGTTTTTAATTGATATAAATCTGTTAAATACGTTAATTGGTGCTATTTTAGTTAAAGTTGCATTTGCAATTCCTCTTTGTATTTTTTTATACACAGGTTTTATTGGAGGAATACCAAAGGAAATTGATGAAGCTGGCTGCATAGATGGAGCAAGCCCCTCGAGAGTTTTTTATCAGCTCATTTTTCCTCTTCTAAGCCCTGTCACAGCCTCCGTGCTTATTGTTCAAGGTATTAGTATTTGGAATGAATACGGCATGTCTTTGTATATACTACAAGAAAAAGATGTACAAGTTTTAACTGTTTCTCTTGCGAGATTTATTGGACAAAACCAATCTCACTTTAACTGGGTTGCAGCAGGCTGTTTAATGGCATCAATTCCAGTAATTATTTTATTTCTTCTATGCCAAAAACAATTCATTAAAGGAATGGTATCAGGAGCCGTTAAAGGATAATCTATGTTTATGCATATAATTCGCACGCCCGATGTTGTGTCGGCGTGCTACAATGAAAAATGGGAATTGCTTCAAAAAGATAATGAAATATTCTCAAACAATACTATTACAGTCTCTCAAAAAATTAAGGATGAGTCTGTAACATTTTCTTTGCACTCTCCTAGCTCATCAGTAGAAAAAATCTTGATTCGATGGAAAGAAACATGTGGAAATGACAAAGTTTTTTTAGGAGATCACTGGGAAAGAGCCTATGGTGATTTAAGTTGGAGAGGAATTGTTCCCGAAAAAGAAATGCCTTGGTATTTTTTTACTTCAGACAAAAAAACAACTGATGGATACGGTGTTAAAACAGGCCCATCTGCACTTTGTTGTTGGTTTTATGACGGGAATTACGTCAGTCTTTTGCTAGATGTTCGTAGTGGTGGTCAAGGGGTTCAGTTACTTGATCGTACACTAGAAATGGCTACAGTAATAACAAGACAAGGCTCAGCACATGAAGATGTGTATGAAGCTATGAATAAATTTTGTGCAAAAATGTGTGACAAGCCTTTACTTCCAAGTGATCCTATTTATGGGGGAAACAACTGGTATTACGCTTATGGAAAATTTAACGAGCAAGATATACTGATGGATAGTAAGCTCTTAGCTGAAGTATCAGAGAAGAATATAACACGCCCCTTTATGGTTCTTGATGATGGATGGCAAGTTGGAAAGACAGCCGAATCCTTACAAACAGATACTCCGTGGCTTCCAAACACTACAAAGTTTCCAGATATAAAAAGTACTGCAAAGAAAATGAAAGAAATTGGTGTTAGACCTGGCATATGGTATAGACCTTTATTAACAAATTATACTGTAGATAAAAGTCTATACTTAAACACAATCCATGAAATTGGAAAAACAGTCCCTGCTCCAATTCTTGACCCAAGCAAACAAGAAGTATTGGATATGATTTCTTCTCACATGAAACAATTTAAGGAGTGGGGTTTTGAATTAGTAAAGCATGATTTTACTACTTTTGATTGTATGGGCTTATGGGGTCAAAAGTTTAATTATACTATAACACCAAATACTTGGACTTTTGCTGATAGTACAAAAACAACAGCAGAAATTTATAAAAATCTTTATAAAACAATACAAGAAGCAAGTGGTGATATGCTAGTAATTGGCTGTAACACATTTTCACATCTGTCTGCAGGTTACTTTGAAATTAATCGTACAGGAGATGACACAAGCGGGCTGCAATGGGAACGAACTCGTCGCATGGGTGTAAATACCCTCGCCTTTCGGATGTCCCAGCATAATGCATTCTATGCTGTAGATGCCGACTGTGTCGGAATCACTGAAAACCTTGATTGGGATTTAAACAAGCAATGGTTAGATGTTTTAAGTAAAAGTGGAACACCTC
>CAYJOZ010000074.1:0-1004 GCA_964371925.1 uncultured Treponemataceae bacterium
GAATCTACTGTAAGAGAAGGCTTTATATAATCAATAACGTCATACACACTTCTGTCTATGTCGTCAATAAAAGTTTTTTCGTTATCACTCATGTTATGCCTCAGTTGTTTCTCGTGCAGAAAAACCTCTTGCAACAATTTCAAGTCCTAAGTCTTTTGTACCTGTTTGAATAATTTTTCCATCATCTAAAATATGCACAAAGTCTACAGGAAGTTTTTCAAGAAGTTTTGCGTTATGGGTAATAATGATAATACTGTTTTCTTCTGTATGATAGGCTTTAATACCTTCAGATACATTTTGAATTGCATCAACATCAAGGCCTGAGTCTGTTTCGTCTAAAAGGGCAAGCTTTGGATTAAGCATAAGCATTTGTAAAATTTCTGCTTTCTTTTTTTCACCACCGGAAAAGCCAACATTTAAGTCACGGTCGGCATATACTTCATCCATATGAAGAACATCCATCTTTGCTTTTAAGGCCTTTCTAAATGAAAAAACATTTTTCATTTCGCCTGTTACAGCGCCTTGTGCAGAACGTATAAAATCGCCAAGTGTTACACCTGGAATCTCTACAGGTGTTTGAAACGAAAGAAAAATCCCTTTCCTTGCTCTTTCATCTGCCTTTGAATTTGTTATATCATCACCATCAAAGATAATTGTTCCGCCTGTCACATCGAACACAGGATTTCCAACAATGGCTGAAAAAAGGGTCGATTTACCGCGCCCATTTCGCCCCATAATTACATGCACTTCACCCTTGTTCACGGTAAGGTTCAAATTTTGTAATATTTTTTTCTCAGCAACTTCTACGCTGAGATTATTTACTGTAAGTAATTCGTTACTCATATATATGTATTCCTTCGGCTTTTACTACCATATTTTTTCTATATAAAATATAGCATTATTATAAAAATCTTTCAATAAGATGGGTGATTTTGTTACGAAATCTTTATAAAAGGCCAATACCGACAAGACTCAGCCCCTCTTACTACATAATTATATCTTAA
>CAYJOZ010000074.1:1014-7910 GCA_964371925.1 uncultured Treponemataceae bacterium
TACCGTGCCATCATCATTTAAAATGCCACCGTCTCCATGAAATGGAGAATCCCCAAAATCTAGGTCGAAGGTACGCCGTGCAATGTGAATAGGGTAATGTGAATCAGAAGAAGTTGTTAACGGATACCCAAGGGTATCTATTGGCGTAAAGTGTTGCTTCCCGTCAATCCAGTCAACAGTTGCAGGAGGCATCCTAACAACTTCTAAGGCATCCCAGTCGCCTTGTGGCACGAATCCAAGCTGGCTTGTTAATGAAAAAGAAGCCCTATCTATATGAGCAGGAATCACCAAACCACCAAGTTCGTGTACCCTCTTTGCTAAACTATCAATGTCTAGCTCACAAGATACAACAAGATATTTGTCAACTTCGCCTATAATATCATCATCAAAATCAACATATACTTGGTCGCCTGTTTTTTCAGGATTATTCATTATTGGAGGTAAAAGGTTATACACTTCGTCGCTAAACGAAAGAGCAGTTTCAAGAGAAGAAAATAAACATACAACATGAATTTCCTCCATTGTTTGCGCTTCCATTCCAAAAAGAGGAACAATTCCTTCTTCCCTACAATGATAATCAAAAGCAACACAGTTTAAAGATGAATTGTGATCTGTAAGAGCGGCAATTTGTACGCCTTTTTCTTTTAAAACCTCTACAATTCTCTTAGGTGACATAGCAAGGTCGCCACATGGGGAAAGACAAGAATGTAAATGGAAATCAGCTTTCCAACATGGCATAGAGTTTCCCCGAAATTGTAAATTGGTTTTCTTTTGTAACAAAGAGCGCAACGCCTTCTTCCTTAGCAGACTCTATCATGTCTTCTGGAACTGGCCTATTGTTACACAAAATAATGGCTGGCGAATCTTTGAGCGTTGCTACAGCTAGAGTATTTTTATGAGCTTGAATAGTAATAATTATGCATTCGTCGCCACCGTGCCCCATAACATCACTTAATAAGTCCCCAGTATAGGCTGTGTGTATATCAACATCATTGTAATTATCAAAAACTGCTTTTAAAGCAAGCTTTGAAGCTATTTCTGAAAGCTTCATTATTGACCCCCGTTATCTTTCGATCCATTTAAATAAAAGGTTGCATGAACAGAAGTCCCCTTTCCCACTTCAGACTCAATCACGAACTCGTCTGAAACGCGCTTAGTATTTGGAATCCCCATGCCGGCTCCAAATCCAAACGAACGAACCTTTTCTGTTGCCGTTGAAAATCCTTCAGTAAGGGCTTTTTCAATATCGGGAATCCCAGGTCCAATATCCATAGCCTCAATAACAAGTTTGTCTCCTGTGATATAATAGCGCATAATACCGCCTTCAGAGTGAACAACTTGATTTATTTCAAGCTCATAGCTTGCAATACCGGCACGCCTTGCAATTGCAGGGTCTACGTTCATAGAACGCAATGTCTTTTTCATTTCTGTTGAAGCAAGTCCTGCAATTTCAAAGTTAAAGGGCTCTGTTTTAAACTCCATTACTCGATGAGGTTCTTGCTTTAATGCCTCTTGTGCACTTTTTTCAAGGCGCTCAACTTCAGAGTTCATAGCTACTAAAAGAGCTGCAATAACATCACTTGTTGTAACAATACCAACTAGCTTATTTTTACTGTTTAAAACAGGAAAACGGCCAAACTTATATTTATTAAAATAAGTTACCGCAAAAGATATAGGCATATTTTCTTGCAAAACAATTGTATTTCGAGTCATGTGGTTTTCACATGGTTCATCAATTGTCCCCTTATCAAAGGCATTAACAATATCATCCATAGAGACAATACCTGCAAGCTTTTTACTTATCATAACAGGAACACCTGTCACACGCTTTTCTTTCATCAATAATTGAACTTCGCGCATGGACATTGTGGGAGGAACCGTAACAACATCTGTTGCCATTACATCTTTCATTTTGAGTTTAAATAATAATTCAATGACCGCCTCAGGAGAGGATTCGGTGTTTAGTGGTATAGCTTCTTGCATAGACTAATTATACACTAAAAAAAGATTTTTTTAAAGTCCCCCAAAGCAATAGTATTTTTTAGGGCAACCGCTCTTACGAGCGCCGGGCTCTCGCCTTTATCTTTTTAGCAAAGCTAAAAAGTATACCGGCTCGATCCCTGTTGCATTTTAAAGAACAAACTTTTCTAAAAATCTTGCAACACCATCGTCATCGTTTGAGTACTCAGTATTAAACACAGCAATATCTTTAATGCAATCTAGACCATTAATCATTGCAACACTTTTTCCAGTAAGCTTCATCATAGATTCGTCATTCATGCTATCGCCAAAAGACATAACATTTTCTATAGGAATGTTAAGTTCGTTTGCAATCCAAACAAGCGCTTCACCCTTTCCTGCATTTTTAGGCAACACTTCTAAAAAAAAGGGCTTGGAAGTAAAGATAACACTTTGATCTCCAATTTCTTCTCGAAGCCTTGCTTCAAGTGTTTTTAAAACTTCTGGGTCCCCTGGAATTACCATTTTTGGAAAACCTTTTTTTAGAAATTCAGGATAGTCTTCTATTAATTCTTTTTGCAATCCACTAAGCTGGGCATCTCTATCACCCCAGTCAGTAAACTTATACGTGTAAATAAAGCTTGAGTCATAGACATGGGCTGTAACATCATATTCTTTTAGCAAGTTATACACATGCATTGCAATCTCATACTCGAGTTGGTGCGAATAAATAGAAAGACGTAAATGCAAGTCTAAAATATTTGTTCCATTTTGAGTTATCATATAGCGCCCGTATTCGTTTCCTGCTACATCTAACTGACGCACATACGGAAGCATAGCATCATCAATTCTTCCCGAACATAGCATGACATAAATGCCTTTTTCAACAAGTTTTTGAAGAACAGAGATTGTATAATCAGATATTGTTAAATCATGTTTTAACAATGTATCATCAAGATCGAGGGCAACAATTTGTACATTTTGTTTTGATTGTGGAAGTTTATTCATACAATAAGTGTAGCACAAATAGAATAGGCATTCAAGAGTAGTACAGCAATTACACTCTATTTATCTACACACAAAGCTTCTCCTATAAGCAATATTTTCTTGAAATAGTTGTATTATTCTTAAAAAAAATATATACTGAGAAAATAATGCTTCTATTTTAGAAACACACAAATTTTTTTTAAGGAGATTTTATGAAACTTTACAAACAGGTATTAATTGTAATCCTTATTGCAGCTCTTGGTTTTTCTGCATTTGCGCAATCAGCTCAGCGTATCGAGCCAGTTGATGTTCGTTCTGTTGGACTGGGAGCAACGTACTATACAGATACAGAATCTGTCTACTCTTTATTTTCAAATCCTGCATCCCTTGCATTTATCGAAGATACAACCCTTTCACCGGGTCTTTCGTTACTGAGCGGTGGAGACCTTTTTCAAGCATACGACTTGGTTACCATGATACAAAATGGTATATCAACCCCTGTTGATAAAACAGACCCTGCTGCCGCTATAGCCGCTTACAATACCTTTTTTGCTGATATGGAAAGTTTTCTTGGAGAAGATGGCTATAATGCATCATTAAGAGTTGGCACCCCCTTAACATTTGGGGCAATTGAAAACAGTTTCGGCTGGGGTGTTGCAAACACTATTGACATTGAAACTAAATTAAACGTAAATGGAGACCTCGTAAGTTTTGATGTACCACAAAATCTTGAAGACCTCAATGACCTTCTTGCAGCAGGTAATACTTCAATACCGTCTGGCTTTAACCCAGAACTAACTATTCCATTAGTATTAACAGCAGACGTAAACCTTGATGCATTTGTTGGTTATGCCGTTCCTTTAGACCTAGGAATATTAGGCGAGTTGTCAATTGGTGTTTCTGCACGAGGCTTAACACAAGTAACATTCTTATACCAAGATGATATCCAGTCTCTATTCTTAAACGAAAATAATTTTAAACCAGAAGAGCTTATTTCACAAATACCTGCTGCCTTCTCTGTTGGGTTTGGTTTCGATATAGGTGTCCAATACCAATTCTTAGAAATGGTTAATGTTGCTCTTGTATGGCAAGACATATTCTCTCCAGTATGGACAAATTCTTTACTATCAGTTTCAGACTTTGGAAGCCTATTTGATGATGAAGGAAAAGGGTATACATACGATGTCCTTGACTCTCAACTCGGTATCGGTGCTAGTGTAGATTTACCACTCGAAAAACTAACCGGTGGTGTAGTTTCACATGCAGCAGCATATGTAAACTATAAAGACTTTTTACAATTAGTGCGAAACGCCGAAAGCAACGCACTATTTCAAGACCCTTTACTTGATTTAGCAATTGGAACAGAAGTAGTAATTCTTGACATGCTTGCGCTACGAGTAGGAATGAACCAATTATTCCCTTCTGGAGGAATTGGACTATACCTCGGTGATTTTGCCTTAGATTTTTCTGTACACAATGAAGAACTTGGATACCAAGGTGAAAAATGGCAACAACTTAACTTTGGATTGTCTTTCAGTTTCCAACAATAACAACAAAGACCTCTAAAAACTTCAGTTTTAAGAGGTCTCTATATCAAAAAGAGCTTCATTGTAATGAGGCTCTTTTTTTTATGATAAAAATCTTTTATATGTAAAGTCTATTAGTATTGCACCCAATGGAGCCGTTATTAAAATTGAAAGAACTGCAACTGTTAGCACCAAACTTCCACTCGAAAGTCCCATTGCAAGAGGAATACCACCAATAGCTGCCTGTACAGTTGCTTTTGGAATATAGGCAAACAAGCAGAATAAACGCTCTTTTTTAACAAGATTCGTTCGAAGCAAACAAATCCATACACCGAGCATCCTAAAAGCTAATGCCGAAAAGATAAGCACGATTGCCAATGGCCCTGCTTGAAGTGCATAATCAATAGTGACACTTGCTCCAACTAAAACAAAAAGCATAATCTCTGCAAAAACCCAAAGTTTTGAGAACTTTACCGATAACCTTGCAGAAAGTACAGGATACTTCGCCTTTAACAGTATACCAAAGGCCATTATAGCAATGAGGGCTGAAAAAGGAAACTTACTTGACACTATATCTTCCAATGCGACCAGCATACACCCAAGAGAAAGAACAATGAGAACTTTTTGACTATCTCGAAGGTGGGTTTTCTTAAAAAAAAGTGAAAAAACATATCCCAATACAATACCCAACAGTATACCAGTAATTATTGATAAAGGAATAGTGGCGAAGCGTAATGCCGATACGCTATGACCTTGTGCTAAGCTTAAAAAACTTGTAAATAAAATAATAACAAAAACATCATCAACAGAAGCACTGGCAAGAATCATTTGCGGAATAGACTTTTTTACACCTCTCCCTTCTTCAATAATGGTTATCATTTTTGGAACAATAACGGCAGGAGAAACAGCTGCAACAACAGAGCCCAATAATGCAGCGTCAATAATTGTTATCTCAAAAAAAAGTGGTGCAAAAATTATCATTGCGGATATTTCTAATAAAGCCGGAATAAAACTCATTAAGATCGCAGGGCGACCAACTTTTTTTAAGTCGTCCAAATTAAGAGTAAGCCCTGCTCGAGTAAGTATAATAATCAGAGCAACCTCACGTAAAACAGGAGACAAAAAAAGAAAGTCCTCGTCAAGCAAATTCAGAGAATTAGGCCCAATAAGAATTCCTGCAACTATCATTCCTATTAACGGTGGTAAGTGAATTTTTTTGCATAATTCACTTAAGAAAAGTCCGCATAATAGTGCTAATGCAAAACTGAATAACATAGAATTAACTTTTTAGTTTTTCCAAAAGTGGATTTGTAATATGATTTCTAAAAGAAGCAATAAAAGGCCCCATAAGAAAGGCTGTCATAAGCGTACCAACTCCCACTACAGCACCTAATGCAAATCCAATACCAACACAAATAAGATCTGTTGCTATCCTGCAATACTGAAACCGAGCAATTTTTTTATCAGCCATAATTAGAGAAATTGCATCATACGTTGACACTCCTAAATCAGCTGTAATATAAAAAGCAGATGCAATACATAGAATAATAAAACCAACGATAAGCATAATTACCCTGACTAGCATACTTGGATCAGGAATAATTGACTGTAATGCGCCATGGCTAAATTCAACAATATATCCAACTAAAAATAAATTAATTATTGTTCCGATTCCGATATAATGCTTTTTAATCAAAAACACAACGACGAGTAACACTGCATTGAGTATTACATATACTGTCCCAAAGCTAAACGGAATAATAGTGTCCATCCCATTTGAAAAACATTGAAACGGATCGGTTCCAAATTGTGAATGTTTAAATAACCCAACTGATAACCCTGCTATACATACACCAAAAACTGTCATGCCCACACGTATAAGTTTTTCTTTTAGTAACATTTTCATTTGATTTTATTGTACTTTATATAAAAAAGTTTATCAAGGGCAAAAAAAACTAAAATTACTATTGACAGAAACACAAAGTTGCAGTATGATACTATTAAAAGAAACGTTACTGCAAGCAGTAACAATTAAAAAAACGGAGTAGAGAATGCTTAAGAAAATGAGTTTAATTACGGTAGTACTATTTACTACATTGGCAACACTTTTAGCAATGGGTTCAGGAGAATCAAAGAATGATGGAAGTGTAAAAATCGGGATTGCAAAAATTGTGCAACACGATGCACTTGATGCAGTTGAGCAAGGAATCATCGATGTGGTAACTGAAGCAGGGTTTGATGTAACATTCGATCTTCAAAATGCAAATGGGGATGTTAACACAGCAGCACAAATTGCAAACATGTATAAAACGGCAAAAGTTGATGTTGCAGTAGGAATTGCGACACCGGTTGCAATATCTTTAGCAAATACATTAAAAGATATTCCTGTTGTATTTGGTACCGTTACCGATCCTGTAGGCGCAG